>DHFP01000141.1 GCA_002402315.1 Clostridiales bacterium UBA4821 | reverse complement strand
TCTTCACTTAAATTAAATGCACCCGCAATTATGACGTTTTACTGGAAGTTAGCAATTATATAGATATTGCAGTATTTGCAAAGTTTATTTCACAAAGGGACTAATATAAATATTTAAAAATAATATGAATTCTGAAAAATTTATTAATTTTCACCAAATAATACTTTACTTTAATGTTAAGCAATGGTAAAATTTTAATAAAATCTATTTTAATTGAACAAGTGAATTTGTCAAGACGTACAACCATTCGGAGCTAGCGTTCTGGCTAAAAGGAAAAAAATAAAAACAAGGAGGATGAAGTATGACTTACGGTAATTTTAGCAAAGAATTTCAGGGCCTCGAAGAAGCCTACTACAGCTTAAAAAATGATATTGACCCCGATTATCACTCCGACTTTCTTGCCGCCAGAGTATATTATAAACTGGTAAACGTACTGATACCAGAAGCGCGCAAAATATTATCACAAAAAACTGTATAATATTCTCCACAGCCGCAAGTTTTTGCGGCTTTAATTTTTTCCATATTATATCCTAAAGATACCATAAAAGCTCTCCGGTTTCCCAGAGAGCTTTTATTAGCGACAATTTGCGCGTTTTTCACTATTTACTGCCTTTAAACTTGGTTTCAAGCAAGGTCTTTCCAGTCGGCTCGATTTCTACTCCGTCAGAGGTATATTCTACAGCTTCCCACACCTTAGAATTCAAAGTATTCCAAGCGAGCATCGAAACAATACCCCTGGTTGCCTGGTCAAGGTTATTAAAGCTCATGCCGGATTTTATAACCCCTACATCCTTTGCCTTCTGTATATAGTTTGACGGCCATGTACCCTTACCTTCTACAGCAGGCTCCAGCCCCAGTATCCTAATGAAAACGGTTACTGCTTCGGCACAGCTAACCTTACCGTCCGGCTTAAAGGTTGAATCAGGATAACCCTGCCTTTACTCCCCCCCTTTATCCTTGCCGCAAGACGGACAGTGAAGAAAACTTTCTTCAAGTACAGTTCCACACTCTATACAAGTCTCCTTTTCTGTACTGCCGCAGTAGGGACAAACCGCATACGCTTTCGGTATCTTTTTTTCACAGTTTCTACATGTAACATATTTAGGACGTACCGTCAAATATACGATTAAACCGATAATATTTGTTATTAGCACCAAAGCTATCCAAGGAATTACCTTAAGCTTCTTTGCCCTTGCGTCCATGAAGACCCATGCCGCCGTAAAAATCCACGCAATCAGCAAGCTTATGATTGATATCAGTAGAAATAAATCTCTAAACATCTGATACTTTATTATTGGATTTAAATTTATTATACTACCAGGTTCAGTCACTTCAAAAATTCCGCTTAGCACATCACGAGGAAGATTGTCAATGATGAATCCTCCAATACCATAACCTGAGAATTTAAACGCATATAAATTGTATTGCTGGGATTGGGGCTTTACAATAACAACATCGGTTAAGGGTAAATACTGAATTTGGTTTTCTTCTGTATTTATATCACTTCTTTCCAATATTCCCGCATCATCAATCCATGATTTTATGCCATTATATTTTTCAAATGGTCCTGCCAGACTTGAATTTTCAACTACAAGCCACATATCAGTTGAAGACTGATTAAAAAAATTATAAAAGTTACGTGCTGTAGAAATCGCATATATACCTGCAGTCACAAATCTCAAGTTCCGGTTTTCATCAAGAATGTAATTAAACCCGCCCCAGTCCGAAAAAACTATAAATTTTTTCATAGAACCTTTATTCCCCGGCTGCTCTTTGCTTAACGCCTTTCCCTCTTTGCTAAAATATCCTTCTTTTAAGCTAAAAAGAATATTATCCTCTTTATCAGTAACAACAATGTCTCTCATTAATTTATTCTTTTCCGCAAGGTTGGCAGCTATAACTTCTGCACGCTTTGTATCGCCTTTATCCTGCTCAATGGTATTAACAATAGTCTTCAACTCGCTTCTAAGATTATTTGTGTAATTGGGATATTCATTTATTAAAATGTGCATCATCATTAACATACCCGCCAATGATACTGCAAATAATATAAAGGCTCCAACGGCAAATTTCTTGGAGTTCCGTCCCAGAAACATAACTATCTTTTGTAAAAACTTTGCAATCATGCAAATCAATCTATTTTTCTTGAGTATTTCAATTAATCCTGCTAAAAACTTATATGTTTTCTTAAACATATCGCAAACCTCCTTAAATCTCTTTCCTGGCAAATGGTACAATAAGCACAGTAACAAGTGATGACAAAAATATGTATCCAACTGCTGCATAAAGCGGAACAACATTTCCTGCAAAGATATATGAATACAAAATAAATGCTGCAATTCCTGTAAATCCGAAAATCATAGCTGCGAAAAGAATATTCTCCATCCTTTGTTTTCTTTTTTCCTGCAGAAATATGGACTTTCTGTTTAAATCGGGCATTATTGAGCTTATAAATACTTCAACACCGGTAAAATCCGACTTGCTTGATTCTTCTTCATTAATAAAGCTTCCCAGCGTATCACTGCACTGTTGAAAGTACCCTCTGCATTCTTTACATTTTTCCAAATGCTTCTTCATGTCTACAGGCATTTGTTTTTCATATTGCAGATATTTAAGCATGTCCAATCTAAACCTCTGACAATTCATCCGCTCTCGCCTCCTTTATAAACAGCTTTCTAAGTCTTTCTAGTGCATCATGCAGCTTCCATTTGACTGCCTTTTCAGGCATATTCATCACTTGCGAAATATCTTTGTATCCGAATCCATGTATATATCTTAAGTTAATCAACGCCTTATCTTCAATTGAAAGAGAATCTACCTTGAGCTTCACGTCATTGCTGTCAATATTTCTCAGAGCTTCGTCCTCAGTACTTCGACCTGAAGGTATGACGCTTTCTATTTCAGTAAGGCTTTCTTCTCCATTTTTATTGGAAATCTTGCTTACGTAATTTAACAGTGTATTGTAAGCTATAGTAAACAACCATGTAGAAAATTTTGCATTTCCAACCACTTTGTATTTTTCAATGTTTTCTATCATCTTCAGTATGGTGTCATGTGTAAGGTCTTCACACGTTTGTTTGTTTACATCGTACTTTGAGAAAAACTTTAGAAGAGGGTAATAATATCTTCCGATAAGTTCCTCAAAATCTTTTCTTCTCCCCCTCTGACATCCTTTAATAAGTAAATCCTCATTCAATTTCTCACCTCCGTTTACCCCTCTTATAAGTTAAACAGATTAAAATAGAAAAAGTTGCTGATTGGAATAAATTTTTTTTAGAAGATGTGTAATATTTCGTAATATCAGGAAAATAAATTAACAACCCATTTTCTCTACATACTTTTACTATTTGCTGCACTGTTTAAAATAAAGTTAAAGCTCCACTTTTCCGTAGAGCTTTAACTTTATTATCAGACAATGTTTACTTTTCGGCTGCTTCATCCTCTTTATCTTCTAAAGGAACCTGCTCCGGCTCAGCTTCTAATTCTACCGGTTCTTTCTCAGCCTTTTCAACCAAATCGCCAAGCGTCAGGTTCATTTCTTCCTTGTGCTCATCAGGGATTACCTCATCGACTTTCTTTTCTCTCCCGTTTTTCTCTTCAACAGTCTCAATCGGCAAAGCTTCTTTAATGCTCATGGATATTTTCTTTTTCTCCATGTCAATCTCGGTTATCTTTGCCTCAACCTCCTGTCCAAGTGAAAGAACCTCCTGGGGCTTGTTTATTCTTTTATCGGATATCTGCGAAATGTGAACCAGGCCTGTCAGTCCGGGCTCAATTTCAACAAAGGCTCCAAACGGCATAAGGTTAACCACCTTGCCTTTTACTATCTTACCTGTTCCGTAATTTTTTATCCCGCTCTGCCATGGGTCATCCACAGTCTTCTTATATCCTAAGGATACCTTTTCTTTTTCCCTATTTATATCCAGTACGGTAACCTCGACTTCCTGACCTTCCTTAACCACTTCGGACGGATGCTTGATTCTGTTCCATGATAATTCCGATATGTGAATCAGACCATCAATACCGCCAATATCCACAAAGACGCCAAAGTCTGCCAGCCTCTTTACTGTTCCCTTTATAACCTGTCCAACCTCAATCTTCTCCCAGAGGTTTTTCCTGGCTTCTTCCTTTTCCTTCTGAATAACAGCTCTATTTGAACCGACAACTTTCTTTTTTTGTCTGTTAAAATCAATAATCTTGAGATTAATGGACTTCTTTAAAAACTGGCTCAAATCATCTACATGCCTATCTCCAAGCAGTGAAGCAGGAATAAATACCCTTATTCCGCTTACCAAAGCTATTACACCGGCATTCACAACTTCACTGACTATACCTTTTACTATCTCACCTGATTCAAAGGCTTCGGAAACCTTGTCCCATCCTTTGAGATAATCAAGGCGTTTCCTTCCCCATCATTTACCTTCAGGATATATACTTCAATTTCATCTCCGGCCTTATACTTGTCCAAGAGCTTCTCTTCCGGAGCATCGGACAATTCCTCAAGAGGTATTATCCCATCGGCCTTGTATCCCAGGTCAACAAATATTTCCTTGCCGGTCACTCCGATAATCTTACCCTTGACAACCTCGCCATCGTGAATTACCCTCATTGAATTCTCGAATAATTCCTCGAAGCTCATTTCTTCGACTTGCTTGTTTTCTTCACTCATCCTACCAATAACCTCCTTGATGATGCGGTCAGGAGTTGAAGCTCCCGCTGTAACCCCTACCTTGATATCAGTCCCGAGTCTTCCGTCTTGTGTTCTATATAAAAATACTTTTTCAGTTTCAAGTATTTTTTCCAACTGTTCTTTATTCTCTATTAAAAATGTGTTTTCACAATATTTCCTGCTGATTTCATAAAGCTTTCTTGTATTTGAACTCCCGGGATCGCCGATTACAATCATAGCATCCACTTTGCCTGCTATTTCCCTGGCTTCTTTTTGCCTTTCCGAGGTTGCACTGCATATCGTGTTGCAGAATTCCGCATCATTTACCTTCTGCTTTATTATACCACAAATATCGTCCCATTTTTCTTTCGACAATGTAGTTTGGGCGACAACACAAACCTTCCCGCTTAACTCCAGTTCTTGCGCTTCCTGTTCACTGCCTACCACAACAGCATCCTTGTCCCATCCCATTATACCAATCACTTCAGGATGATTCCTGTCACCTGCTATTACTATTTTACAGCCTTCACAGCTGCGCTCCTTAACCTTTATATGTATCTTCTTGACAAAAGGGCATGTGGTATCTACAGCTTCAACATTTTTCTTTTTAATCTGTTCATATATGGCGGGAGAAATTCCATGCGCCCTGATAATAAGTATACCCTCATCAACCCGGTCAATATCTTCAATCACCTTCAGTCCTTTTCCCTGAAGGTCTTCAATCACCTGCTTGTTATGAATAACCTGTCCATGTGAATATATCCTTTTCCCCTTATTATTGTCAAGACAGTCTTCAACCATCCTGATGGCTCTATTTACACCAAAGCAGAATCCTGCTGTTCCGGCAAGAATAATATCCAAGCTCTAGTCCTCCATCAATTTATACAATTCTTCCATTATGAGTTCTACCACCTGCTCTACAGGAATACCGGTTGTGTCTAATATTTTTGCATCATCGGCAGGTCTCAAAGGGTCGCAGTCTCTCGTCATATCATTTAAATCCCTGTATCTTATATCGTCTTCCACTTCCTGCAGTGTAACTGAAGTGTTTCCAGCCTCATTCAATTCCTTGTATCTTCTTTTTGCCCTCTCTTCAACTGAAGCCGTAAGAAATATTTTCAGGCCGGCATCCGGGATAACGCGTGTACCAATATCCCTTCCGTCCATGACTATACTGTTTGTCCCGGCTATCTCCCGTTGAAGCTCTACCATCTTTTTCCTCACTTCCGGAACGGCTGCCACATTAGATGAGCCTATTGATATTTCGGGAGTCCTGATAAGATGGTTTACGTTTTCTTTCCCAAGAAAGACTGCCTGACCCTGGCCAGTTAGTTTTATGGATATGTCCACTTCTCTAACCATTTCCTCGAGTTTTTTCCTGTCTTTTGTGTCTATACCTCTTCTTACTGCTTCAAGGGCTACTGCCCTGTACATGGCTCCGGTATCTATGTAAACTATACCCAGCTTTTCCGCCAGCATTCTTGCTATGGTGCTTTTTCCTGCTCCAGCCGGCCCGTCTATGGCTATGGCTGTCTTTTTATCCAATGCTAAGTATCCTTCCTTTTCAAATTTATAATTATTTTGCTTTTGCTTTTAACTGTACATTGTCAATTGTTAATTGTACATTTTCTCAAGCTGTGCCTTATTCACCGGCCAAATCCGGTCTCAGTACCTTAGCCCCGTGCAGGTAGACATGCTTTATATTCTCAGGCTTCTTGTCCGTATTGATATGCATAAGGACTCTTATACACTTTTTGAGACTCCCGGAAACATTTATCTCATTTGTACACATAAGAGGAACATACTTCCATCCCATTTCTCTGGCAGCTGCTGCAGGGAATGCCGAGTCCAGGTCAGCAGTAGAAGAAAATATTACACTGATAATATCATCTATCAACAGTTCATTTCTACCGACAATCTCATTCAGAAGTTCTGTTGTAGATGCAATTATATCTTCCCGAGTATTCTCCTTTACGGTTGTAGCCCCTCTAACTGCACGCACCGGCATATTAACTATCATTCCTTTCGCCGTGCTCAAGGCACGATATTCAATTGACAATTTACAATGTACAATTGACAATAAAAAACCTTTTATTTTGTAAAAAACTTATTTATATTTGTAACTGCTTTAGAAATTAATCAAAATTAATTATAAAACAACAAAAAAAGATATACAAGATATTTATTTCAGCCTTGCCCTTGCCAGAACACCAATATTTCCGTCAATATCCAGGACACTGTTGTCTATTAGAAGGTCGATATTTGTACTGCATGAGGCAATCCTAACCTTGATTATGCCATCCACCTTGGTTCCGTCAACTTCAATCAGGTCGGTATCCTTTACAGATATGCTTACCTGTTTGCCGGTGAAGTTAACTTTCTTTTGTCCGTTTACAAGAACCCATGCCGCATCTATTCTCTCATGATTTATAAGCTCAATAACCACTACTCCCTTGTCATATAGTGCATCCGATTTTTCCAGAAACACACCTTCCACCTTTTCTTCCTGTGTCAAAAACATCCTTGCATTGGGAAATGTCATAAGAACCTGAGCTAAAATAAGCAGTGCAAAACAGATAGAGAAAATTATTATGAGCAGTCTTTCTATTTTTACGCCCTCAACCTTAAAAAACCTGAATGAAAGTGACTTCTTTTTTTTATTCATTGGCTATCATCTCCACAATAAAAAATGAGCATTTCATTATAATTAATATGCTCATAACGTAAATTAATACTCTTTTTGTTAATTATGCTTTTTCTATAAATTCCTGTACCCTGGATGGCGGGAACTGCCCTGCATAAATCATATCCAGAAGACCGCCGAGTTTTCTTAAGGCATCGCACGCCTGCTCCCGGGTGATTACCGACTTTTCCAGTGCTTCCGCTATCTCTTCTACATCAAGAACAACAACCCTTCCATCCGGCATAATCTTTACATCAGCCAGCAGGTCGATAAAGGTATATGTGTTGGTCTCCCTGTCTATCTGCACATCTACAATATCGCAGTACCAGTAGGCAAATCCGCCGTTCTTCCGATTGAAACGGCTTATTTTATAGCCTTTGTCCAAGAATGAGAATGATATGCCTCCTTCTATGTCTTCGCGGGGATGAATAACCTTCCACCGTGTAACCATAAGGCTGTCGTCAAGATACAGAATTTCATCTCCGGATATATCAACAACTTCATCCGGTATGTACCTCTTTCTCAATATTCTTGGCAGCCTCACTCATATCCCCCTCTTATACTAATCCAAACTTACCTTTGCATCCCTTATCAATATTGGGAGGAAAGATGTCTTCAAGTTTGCAATACCATCAGCCGTTCTTACGTGAACAACCTCGGCCTTGAGTAAAATATTGGTATTGTTTAGTTTGGCCAGCTTATTCTTCTTATCGAATTTAAATGTAAAATACACATTATAAGGGGTTCTGCTCGGGTTGTTTATTACATATTCAATGTTATTATTTACAAGCTTTCCTACACCTATATTACTGTACATATCCACCTCAAGATTCTCTTGATATGTTCCCATTCCGGGTACGGTACCGCTCGTATTTAAATATATCTTTATAAAGCATTTGTCATAATAACCTACACTCGGTGCCTTTGGATCAATATCAACCCTTACAATAACCTCGTTCATGGGCATGTACCTGTTTTTATGAGGGTCAACGCCTATGTTGGCAGCCGTTACCCTGTCTGTCATTGTTATATCCCCTACCGGTACAGTACCGGTCGTTGTAAAGCTTACCTCGCTTCCGTAGCTTGTTCCGGCGGTATTGGTTGCATATGCTTTTACGTAATAGGTCGTGCCTGCCGTTAAGCCTGTTATGCTTGATGTAAATGCTCCCGTTGTATTTTTTGCCCCTAAGGTTGTTTTAGTCGCAAGACTGACAGTAGGGTTTGCAGATGTACTCCAAACGTGACCATGCTGAGTAGGATTCGGCACTCCCAAGGCAGTTACGTTTCCGTTTCCGGTTGCTGTCGTTTGGGCTATACTGCTTAC
>DHFP01000118.1 GCA_002402315.1 Clostridiales bacterium UBA4821 | reverse complement strand
CTTGCCATAAATGCAAGAGCGATAATGGAAGTCTTTCCCCAACCACGAGGAGCTGCAATAGCTACTTTTTGACTAGGACCATCAATAAGGTCAAAGATTTTTCCATGAACTTCTTCTGCAAAAGGCATGTAGAAGCGTTCAGGGAAGAAAGTCTGAGCAGTTATGCGAGTACTTATTGAAGCTAGAGAAAGTATTTTGTTTATAGAATCTTCCATAAGTTATCTGATACCTATTAGAGTTATACGAATCCATTTCATCTTATGTCTCCTTTTAGTTATCCCCCCTTGCAAGCTCATACCATTTCCCATCTGCCTTTTGAATTAACGTAAGTGTGTCTGCCTCAACATCTATTTCTTTTTGCTGAAGCATATAAAGAAAGTTTGGGCATACTTTTGTTGCCATTTTATTTTCCTCCTATAATCATTCTATGAATCCATTCTATAATATACTATCAAGCGCAACATTTGCAGGTGAACTGGCATCGGCGCCGAAGGTTACAGTATAAGATATTTCCCGGATGCCACCTGTCTGGTCAGTCGTTTTCTTATCATTGGCAACTACAATAGTTCCCGCCGCCCAAGCCCCAGTAGCAAAGATCAGAAGCAATGCCGCCGTTAAAAATCCACGAATCCATTTCATGTTATTCTCCTTTATTTATTTACCATACATTGCTGTATTTATTGTACTAGTTTATATTAAAGCTAACCACAATAAAATTATGGCTGTATTAACCCAAATCCTTTCCATGTTCCAGGGGTTCCCCCAAGAACACAAACCCATCCCACATAGCCTTCACCTGCAGGAAGAGTAGAAAATATTATATCTCCTTTAATCCATACTCCCGCAATAGGAGCAGCATCAGAAAAAACAAGACGTTGTCCATAAGGGCTACGACAAAAACCCATCGGCGGGCCAGTATAAAATGTTATACCATCACTTGTTATCTCCCTCACTATGTTAGTTGTCGTATTAGAATTTAAATCATTTACTACATACCGTATACCACTAAACCCTGTTCCTTTGATTCCTACAACAATATTATTTGTAGAGCCATTTCCTAATGTAACTCCATGAGTTGCTCCATTATTTGTGCTAACTACACATCCGGTCAAATTGTTGTTGTGTGCATATTGGTTGACATTAATATTTCCCATCCCCGCTACTAAAGCTTGGTTGTTATTACAGGCAAAAGACCCGGAAAAATCACAACCAATAACCTGCTCATCATTTGTTCCATTCAGATTTATTCCCGCATAGCCATTATCGTGAGCATAAATCTTAGAACCATCAATTCCACGACAATCACGAAGTACTATCCCATTTTCGCCAAATTCTGCAATTTCTAGGTTAATCTTTCCATTATATTGGCCGCTCAGATATACACCAGCATTTGATCCAATATCACCCAAAACACTACCACCCTCGATATAAATTTGGCCTTCCATTTCAGTTATTATTGAACCTGAAGAAGCATTTACATAAATTGCCCTATATTTAACTTTACTAAGAAATATATTCTTTATTCTTATCCCCTTACAGATAAATTTAGTTTGTTCGGGGGGTGCATAATAATTACCAAAATCACCACCTATTGAAAAAAGCCCTCGATAATTCCCATCACCAGATAAAGACCCAATAGTAATATCATATACCGCAGAAAGAGTACATAAAGATGTTTTTGCGTTATCACCTATTATATTTCCAATATAAATACCATGGGGATGATAAGATATTGTTGGTGTTATACTATTTGGAACCCCTACCCAATGTGCCATGACTGCACATGAATATGTTCCTTCTGCAATTACTGATCCAATATTTACAGTATGTACATTTCCAATTATAATCAGCAAATTTGCGAGATCATCCCCCTGCGATAAAACCAATGAGTCAATATTTACATTATTAACTGATGTAGCCCCATCCCACCAATCACCTATACAAATAGGCACATTTATGGCACCGTTATCGGAAACACTACCTGCAGAAACTATTTTTAAGGTACCATGAATAGTTACATTACTCCCTATCTGTAACCCAACAGTATTACCTGTCCAACCATCTATATTAATCTGTGCACCTGGTTCAATATTAATTATACAGTTGCTTATCTTGTAAATTGAGCCTACAACACCATTTGACAGACGATAAATTCCATTTGGTATTTTGGCTGTCCTACCATTAATTGTAGATAGAAACTTTTGCCATCCTACAAGATTATCCGTTATTCCATCACCTACTACACCCCACCACTGGGGGTAAATTTCAGTCACACTTCCCGACCCAAAAACCACTTTGCCAGTTCCAGTACATGAAAAAACCTGATGAAGGCCAGGATTAAACGGACTGTTTATTGTTAATATAGAATTAACTATAGATAATATAGCACCTGGTATAGGTTTTAAGATTATCTCTTTAGGTATAATAGTATCAGCTATAACATTAACATCTTCTGAAATTACTACAGTTAGTCCAGTAGAAGAAATATTATTAATAAAAACATCTAAATTTTCAAATCCTGATAAAGGTAATTCTCTCTGACTTACAGTTAATACTATTCCTGGATCAAAAGTTATTTTTCCATGGTTAGATGTAAAATCAAGTATAACATTAGAAGTGACTGAAATTGGAAAGTCTAGATTAACAGTTCCTACAACTGAAAGGGTTACTTTTTCACTTTCTATCCATGTTAAAGCAGATCTAACCGAGTTAAACCAGGAAGTTTTTAAATTAGTCCCATCATTAAAGTCAAAATCTCCAGCACCTGCAAAAATTTGATAATCTCCAGCAGTTATTCTGCCAAGATTTCCTACAGTAACTCCAGCTGAGACTGTTAAGATGTTTCCAGGAGCTTCCCATTGCAAGTGGACGTTGTTACCAGGGGAATAACTTGCAGTGATTATTTGAGGTTTAGAGATGATTAAAGTTAGTGTGTCATTAGAGGTTAAGGCAAAAGCTGTTTCTACATTTGAGAACCAACTAGATTTAATTATAGAACCTGAAGCAAAGTCTATATTTCCAGTGCCTGTAAAGATCTGATGATTGTCAGAGATGATATCTTTGGTGTTTATAGTTAGTTGGCCAGAATTAGCTATTGAACCATCTCGTTCGAATTTTAACGTAATGTTAGAAGGAATTGTTAATGAGGTAACTACTTTCTGATTAGCAATTACTATTGTTCGTTTGTTAACTCCAACTGCATCAACTGCATCATTTAATGTGGAGTAAGTTCGAGAATCTGTCCAGATACCATCTGGAGAAGTTACTATAATATCTGAAAAATATTCAGCATTAGAAGTTCCACAAAGAAATAATAAAATAAAGAAAATTAAAAGTAATTTTTTCATATAGTTAATTCCCAATTCGTTGATTTTATCAATGGACTTGAGCAAGTCTAGTTTTCCAACTATTTTTTCTCTCACTTAAGCCAATTTTGCTAATGTCAAAGTTATTAGTTTCTCCAACAAACTCATCATATTTTGTAATTTTGTTATTTCTATTTTCTTCATGTATTGTCATGTAGGCATAAGAAGGAGGAATGTCATAGACATGTGAAAACTTACTTCCCATTTTAAGATGGTTATCTTCATAAGGACTTATTACAGGATCTGATCTTTGAATTAAGACTATGAAAGGACTAGTCCTGTTTTTGTTATGTAAGTTGTACATGTTATAGATACGACCATCAGGAGATTGGCCAAACACTTGATAATTAATTAAGAAATGAGATCTTTGAATAGTTTTAGACATGTAAAGGATGTGAGAGACCCAGCCAGGAACTACCCAGTCATCAGTGTCAAGTCTAGCCATGATAGAAGACTTTGGGTGATTGGAAGTTTTAACTATGTCTTCTGGACAACCTTTATCATTTTCACGGCCGAACTTACCTGATTTAGTAGAAGTTCTCCAATCATTGAGGTTGTTAGAAGTATAAATAAATTTAACATTAACTCCTGACCAGTCAAGGTTTTCTATAGCCTTAGTTGCCTCATTATCTTTACTTCCAGTAACTAAGTAAAGTATAAAGTCTTTACTAATTTGGTTTTTTAAGCTGTTAATAAAAAACCTTTGCATAATTTCAAGACGTTTAGGAGTAAGGATTCCTAAGGCAAAGTTATCATCTAATTTATCATAAATAGCTCTTGAAATTATTGAGACGCTAGGAACTTTCCATTTTGA
>DHFP01000119.1 GCA_002402315.1 Clostridiales bacterium UBA4821 | reverse complement strand
TTATAAACATTCATGATTTTGCCGTTTTTATACATCCAATTAACTATTGATTTTCAAACAATGTATGGTATAATCAAAAGGATTAAAAAAATATATGTATCAGGAACAAAGGCGTTCTGATGATTGAATCAATAGAATGCTTTTTTTGATACACTATTCGGAAGGAGAGGTTTCTTATGCCAAGGTATACTGCTGAGGATGTAAAGGCTATGGTCAAAGAACAAGATGTCCAATTCATTAGAATGCAATTTACCGATATTTTTGGCACACTAAAGAATGTAGCAATAACTTCTGAACAACTGGATAAAGCGTTAAACAATGAAACCATGTTTGACGGATCGTCAATTGAAGGTTTTGTTAGAATTGAAGAGTCCGATATGTACTTAAGACCTGACCCGAACACATTTGCGATATTTCCATGGAGACCACAGTCGGGTAAAGTAGCAAGACTTATCTGCGATGTATATAACCCTGATGGTACGCCTTTTGAAGGCGACCCAAGATATGTACTTAAAAGAGCCATTAAAGAGGCTGAAGACATGGGGTATACGTTCTACGCCGGCCCGGAATGTGAATTCTTTCTGTTCTTGACTGATTCAGAAGGTAACCCTACAACAATAACACATGACAATGCCGGTTACTTTGACCTCGGACCTGTGGATCTTGGAGAAAATGCCCGAAGGGATATTAGTATGGCATTGGAAGAGATGGGCTTTGAGATAGAAGCTTCCCACCATGAGGTGGCACCGGGTCAGCACGAGATTGATTTTAAATATGAAGACGGTCTTACAACAGCAGATAATGTAATGACCTTTAAATTAGTAGTAAAGACAATCGCACAAAGGCATGGACTACATGCAACCTTCATGCCTAAACCTATTTTTGGAATAAACGGTTCAGGTATGCATACTCACCAATCCCTCTTTCAAAACGGGAAAAATGCATTCTATGACCCTAACGATAATATGCAGCTGAGTCAGGCAGCCTATCATTATATAGGCGGCATATTGAAAAATATGAGATCTATTGCAGCGATTACCAATCCCACAGTGAATTCTTACAAGAGACTTGTTCCTGGATATGAAGCTCCTGTTTACCTGGCGTGGTCAGGAAGGAATAGAAGTCCTCTTGTCAGAATCCCTGCAGTAAGAGGAAATGCGACAAGACTCGAACTGAGATGTCCGGATCCAACATGCAATCCTTATCTTGCACTGGCCGCAATGCTTACAGCAGGTTTGGACGGAATAAAGAACAAGGTCACTCCTCCGCCACCGACCGATAGAAATATTTTTGCCATGACTGCACAGGAAAGGGAAGAATTGGGAATAGGCAGTCTTCCGGGAAGCCTTGAAGAAGCTTTGACAGAGGTTGAAAATAGTGAGTTGGCCAGAAAGGTTTTAGGCGGGCACATATTTGAGAGATATGTTGAGGCTAAGAAAATCGAGTGGGACGATTACAGGTTGAAGGTTCACCAATGGGAGATTGATGAGTACCTTACAAAGTATTAAACAAAGGTTACGGGTGCAGAGGTAGGAAGAAGGAAACTCTGCACCTGATTTAATATTAGGAATAATAATTGAAGAAATATATAGAGGTATTGATTGACCTTTGAATAGTTGATGAAATATAATAATTATTGTTATTATTAAAGATATAAGAGTAGGTGATTGACTTTGGAAATGGTAAGGATAATCATAGCATTTGGTAACGACAGTCAATCAATTAAAATAAAAAATCTACTGACAGAAAACGGTTACACTGTTATAGATTTAGTAAAGGACGGTCAAGAGTGTCTAAGAAAGGCCAGACTTCTAAAGCCTGATTTAGTTATACTTGACTTCGACCTTCCATTGTTTACGGGCTATGATGTTGCTAAAGTTCTCAGTGAAGATAAAATAAGTAGTACTTTGTTAATAGTAAATGATAATCAGAAGTCTCTAATTAACGAACACAGAGATCGGTGGGATTGTACTTCTTTAATAAAACCCATTAACCGTTCTGCCCTTATTAGTACTGTAGAATTGATCATAACAAATAATAAAAAAATAAGACTTCTTCAGAATGAGATCCAGGAACTAAAAGAATCCCTGGAAGTAAGAAAACTGGTTGAAAAAGCCAAAGGCATACTAATGACCAAGCAAGGGCTAAGTGAACAGGAAGCATTTAGAAAGATACAAAGGCAGAGTATGGATAAGGGAATACCTATGAAAGAAGTTGCAAAAGCAATCATCCTGGCGAGTGAGATATAAAAAAGGAACTTAGTGAAGTTCTTTTTTTATATTATATAATATAAAAAGAAAGCTTACTGCCACTCTTTTTATCATAGGTTTGTTAAATTAAAGTAAAAGTTTAATGACAAATGATTATTTAATCGATTTGTATGCACCCAAAAAGGGTTAATTGTTTGACATGTGTGGGTGAATGATTTAAAATATTTATGTATTGTACAAATTATTACAGCCATTAGAAAGGCATAAATGGAGATAATAATTTAAGGTTTTTTAATTTAATTTTGGAGGGATAAAATTGTTAAACGTTACACTAATTAACCATCCGCTTATTCAGCATAAATTATCCATTGTCAGAGACAAAAATACGAATACAAAGGAATTCAGGGAGCTGGTTTCCGAGATCGCCATGCTAATGGGATATGAAGTAACGAGAGATATGCCGCTTAAAGAGGTTGAAATCGAAACCCCTATGGGCATAGCTAAAACCAAGGTCATTTCCGGAAAGAAACTGGCTATAGTGCCGGTATTAAGAGCAGGATTAGGAATGATGGATGCGATGTTAAAGCTCATTCCGTCAGCAAAGGTTGGTCACATTGGATTATACAGGGATCCGGATACATTGAATCCTGTAGAGTACTACTGTAAATTGCCCTATGATGCGGATGAAAGGGATTTTGTTATTTTGGACCCCATGCTTGCAACCGGTGGTTCAGCATCAGCAGCAATAGATTACATAAAACAAAAAGGAGTCAAGAGTATAAAGCTTATGTGCATGATAGCTTGTAACGAAGGTATACAGAGAATAAATGAAGACCATCCTGATGTACAGATATACTGTGCTGCAATAGATGAAAAACTTGATAGCCATGGTTATATAATACCAGGGCTTGGTGATGCCGGAGATAGATTGTTCGGTACTAAATAGGGTTGCTGGTATTAAGTAGTTCTTCGAAGAGTTTCTTAAATCCAGGAACTAACAACTAGGAACAAGGAACCGATTGCCAGATTTTGAGAGGTGTAATGTTGTGGGGAATATTAATATTGTAGAATATATATTGTCTTTTGCTATAGCATTCATTGTAGCATTTTCTACAACTCCTTTGGTAAGGCGGATAGCTTTTAAAGTTGGTGCTGTTGATATTCCAAAGGATGAAAGACGCATGCATAAGAAACCCATAGCTAGGCTAGGAGGCCTTGCTATCTTTGCAGGGTTTATAGTTGCTGTTGTATTTACAGTCATAAGCCGATCTATAGACACAGGGATGATACTTCAAGACTACAGATTAGTAGGGTTAATTGTTGGGGTTATTATTATAGTAACTATAGGTATTATTGATGATATAAGGCCGATGAAAGCCTGGATAAAGCTAATATTCCAGATTGTTGCGGCACTCATAGTAGCATTTGGCGGGATTAGGATAACTGAAATAACAAACCCATTTTCTCCAATTGGTATGACTTTTCTAGGTATGCTGTCTATACCGGTTACGGTTATCTGGATAGTAGGTATAACTAATGCCATTAACTTCATTGACGGATTGGATGGGTTAGCAGCAGGAGTATCTTCGATAGCCTCCTTATCTCTCCTCTTTATTTCCATATTTGACCAACAGGTCGGAGCAGTTTTTCTTATAGCTGCATTAGCAGGTGCATCATTAGGTTTTCTGCCGTTTAACTTCAATCCAGCCAAAATATTTATGGGAGACACCGGATCAACGTTTTTGGGTTTTGCACTTGCATCCATATCAGTTATGGGATTGGCAAAGAGTTATGCTGCGTTAGCTATAGCAGTACCACTGCTGGTTCTGGGCTTACCTATTTTTGATACTGCTTTTGCAATACTGCGAAGAGTATCCAATGGAAAATCAATAATGGAAGCCGACAGAGGGCATTTGCATCATAGACTGATGGATATGGGGTTTAGCCAGAGACAGACGGTAGTTGCCTTATATATAGTTAGTGCCTTTTTGGGAATATGTGCAGTAGAGTTGGCAACCAACGGGGTATTAAAAGCTATAATTCTACTAATTTCAGTTGCTGTAT
>DHFP01000224.1 GCA_002402315.1 Clostridiales bacterium UBA4821 | reverse complement strand
AACGGCAAAATCATGAACCCACATTATTCCAAGCTCTTAATAAAGAGATTTTTTAAAATATGCCATTTCAGCATATACATTTTTGAAACTACATGTCAGAATTGGTTTCGTGGTCTCTAATCAGGCATCCTAAGACCGAATGGTGTATTTACAAGCCGAGTATTCCATATCGGAGATACCCCGCATTACAGGATTCTTAACGATTTACTGATTTCACCTATTCTTAAAATTCAAATCCATCAAATAATCCCGATATTTAAAGTCCATTGATGCGATAAATCGTTTTCCTTTCATACTCTCCTTGGGGTGCTTTTCTGTGTCATTTTTTACAGAGTTGTATGCTATTCTTTTTAATACAGCCATGTTTTGCGGTGCAGTTCCCTTCCTTGTGCGGTTTGCGTCATCTCTGTATGTTACGTCCAAGTTCCAATGCATACTCTCTATTTTCCAGTGATTTCTGACTGCTTTTTCAAATTCCTTAACAGAAGATATACTTCCTATGAAGTATGACGTTTCTTTTGATTTATTCCCGTTAATCTCTGTTTCCCTCTCAACCATTCCAACTCCTGCAAGCCCTCGCCATTCTTTCTTTGCATCAAGCATCCAGGAAATATTCTGAGTGTAATAGTATTTGCGGCTCTCTATTCTGCCATGACCTTTTTCTACTGTTTTAAGCATTGATAATTGCTCATCTTCAAGTGGTTTTCCGTTACTTTTTGATATCTTATACGCAAGATTCAAATTCTCAATCTTTCCTTCCTTTTCAAGGTTGTGAAAGCACTCTACGATATCATTGAGCAAACCTTCCTGATTCCCTTTGACATTTAAAACATAGTCGGATTTACATTCGCTAACTATTTTTTCAGCAATCTTTTTTTGACATCCCATCGCGTCAATTGTGACTATGCAGCCCTTTATGTACAACATGTCGAGCAACTCTGGAATAGCCGTTATTTCGTTGCTTTTCTCATCAGTTTTCACTTGCCCGATAACCAGGCTGTGTGAATTACAAAGGGCACTGACTATATGTGCACCTCTATTATTTTCTCCTCCAATAGACCCTCGCATAGTCTTTCCATCTATGCTTACAATGTCCTTTTCTTCAAGTTTTACAGCACTTTTCATCCAATGTATAAAACATTTTTCAAATTGCTTTGGTGAAACAATATTAAATAAGCGTCCAATAGTTGATAGAGAAGGCATGCCATTGGAAATTTCTATATATTTTTTAATCCATACAATGTTTAATTCCATTTGAGTCCATACTTTTATTTCCTTCCACTCATTACAGCCGCAGATTACAGCGGAAACTACGATAAAAATAATGTCTATTAACTTGTGCCTTACTTTTCCTTGTTCTCTTGTATCCTCGAGAACACTAAAGCTCTCAAAAAATTGTCCTTTGTACATATTATCACATTATTCCTTTTATGTTTTATTTAAACATATTATATAATATTTTACATGATAACACAAAACAAAAACTGGAATAAACCCTTGATTTTAGGCTATTCCAGTTAGTTTTTTTACTTAAGGTATGGGGACACATCTTTCTGAATATTTAGTATTCCTTTTACGTTAAGAAATGTCCCCGAAAATCAAAATTTAAAAGGGGCTTTCGCC
The DNA here is from genome assembly GCA_002402315.1 of Clostridiales bacterium UBA4821. Taxonomy (GTDB): domain Bacteria; phylum Bacillota; class Clostridia; order Acetivibrionales; family UBA4821; genus UBA4821. The sequence continues at coordinate 5,513 of DHFP01000224.1, read as the reverse complement.
CCTTAAACCCCATTTATGGAATTATTTTGCTTCATGAATTCGCCGTACATTACATGCTATTTGCCTTGGATATTCAACCGGGCCCAGAAGTCCCCATTCATGCCATGAAGCATCATATAACTTAACATTCTTGAACTTAAGTACCTCAGTCAGCACATACCATGTGGTTGCAGCAGTCGTCCCGCTATTGCAGTAAACTATTACAGGCTCGTGCTTGTCAAAAGCCGCATAGAGAGACTCCAATTCATCCTTGCTTTTAAAAGTACCGTCTGCATTGAAATTTTTGGAATATGCAATAACTGTGCATCCTTTTATTCTTCCCGGCGCACTAGCTCTGGCATCGATTAATGCAGCTCCGCTGTTGACTGCTGCTAAAACATCTTCTTTAGTTGCATTTATTGCAGTGTTAATTTTCTTTTCGTCAATAGTGTATGCTGCCGGATCAACTTGAGGTATTTCGGTAGTAACTTCATAACCGCTGTTCTTCCAGGCTTCGTAGCCACCATCAAGTATCTGTACCTGCTGATGTCCATAGTAGTTGAATATCCAGAATAGCCTTGATGAGTCTGTATCTCCTGCTGTTCCATACTAAGAAGCTAATCGCCAAATGCTATAATGGATTTTCCTGTGGTCATGGATAATGAACACAAATCTATCAGTTTATTTGCAAAATTAATAATCTTTTCTTCTTGGGTATATAGATTTACTAGTTGCCTGCAGATACCTTGAAGCTGTTTGATTTCATCAGTGCTGAATATCTTATCCCCGTCGCGGTCTAACCCTAACAAAAGCTCAGCATTGGAACCATTGAGACTATTTTTTAAAAATTCATATATATCCTCATAGAAAATTACGAAATTGCCGTTATTCCTAACTTCTTTAATATTATCTGCCACGTAAAACGTAATCGCCATATTTATACCTCCTCTACTTTATTGGATATGATGTACTGACAAAACCTTTTTCATCTACAACGACCTTCATCCTGCTTACAGGCTTGCCGTCCGGATCATACCCGATAGGCTGACCGTAACCCTTTTCAAAAATTTTTCCAGGCCGTCCATCCGTGTTGGGCTTAACTACATCTGGGTTTTTGATAGTCTCCCCAATCTCTTTCTTGATATTAAACCCCGGACGGAACTTTGCTTTACCCTTTATTTGAGAATCAGGTCCATGCCTATCTAGAATATGATCTCTGTATATTTTTTCATCTATCTTGATACCTGGAATAATCTCTTCAATTTGTGACTTTTCTTTGCCTGATTTGACTTCCCACCACGCAACTACTCCGCCAATACCTCCAACAACTGCAGCTCCAACAACTACTACCGGCGCGACTGGTGGTAGAAAAGCCATAATCCCAAGTGCTCCGGCACCGGCTCCAGTAACAGCGCTGGCTGTAACTGCCGATATACTGGCGTGAGCTGGAGTCAGACTGACAAAGGAAAAACAAAGTACAAGCAGCGTAATGAAAAGTTTCCTACAAATAGCCTTCTCCCTGCTTGTTAAGATTACAATCCCGTAGACCCGCATTCCAAATTCCTCCTTTAAAAAATTTTTTAAAAGAAATCTCCTTCTGCGAGTGCTACAAACGTTTCTATATATTAGCTAAATCTATTATTGTTTGGTAAAATAAAACATTTATTCCGTCAGAAAAATAAACTATCTAACTTACTTGCATAATACTCTTTTACGAATTAGCCGCAAAGATAAACTAAATTATTAAATATATTTATTAATCTTACAATATTCTGTATAAAAAGTCAATTATATTTGTAATTTTCTGATAAATATAATACTCATAAAAAAAGCTCGTGAACACAGGAGCTTTTTTTATCCTCTATTTTTTATCTAAGCAGCTTTATTTCTCATCTTCTCCGGCATCATCCTTAGTTTGCTCGCTGTCAGTCTCATTTTCGCCACCATCCGCCGGTTTAGCGCCAGTTTCTTTTTCAGGCTCTTCCTCAGCTTTTTTCTCCTCTACCGGCAGCTCTGCCTTGCCGTCCTCAGCCTTCTCTTCCTCACCCTTTTGAACCTCATCAACCTTATTAAGCTCAGCTTTGTTTACCAGATCCCCAAGGGTTAGATTCATTTCTTCCTTATGTTCATCGGGAATTACTTCATAATGTTCTGGCTTTTCGGTTTTTTCCACCTTGGAAACTTCAACAATGGGAAGTGTTTCCTTGATACTCATGGAAATCTTCTTCTTTTCCATGTCAATCTCCGTAATCTTTGCTTCGACCTCCTGGCCTATTGAGAGTACATCCTGGGGTTTGGCAACTCTCCTATTGGATATCTGTGAAACATGAACCAGGCCTGTAAGTCCGGGTTCTATCTCGACAAAAGCGCCAAAAGGCATCATATTAACCACCTTTCCGTTGACCACCTTGCCAACCTCATGCTTATTTATAGCACTCTGCCACGGGTCATCTGCAGCCTTTCTATAACCTAACGATATCTTCTCTTTCTCCCTATCTAATTCGAGTACCCTTACCTCTAATTCCTGACCCACTTTTACCAATTCAGACGGATGCTTAATCCTATTCCAGGATAGCTCGGATATATGAATCAATCCATCTACCCCGCCTATATCAATAAATACGCCAAAATCGGTTATCCTCTTTGCTGCTCCCTTTAAGACCTGGCCCACCTCAATTTTCTGCCATAAGTCTTTCTTTGCAATCTCTCTTTCATGCATCAGTACTGCCTTATGTGACCCTACTACTTTTTTCTTCTGCCTGTTAAAGTCAAGTATTTTTAGCTCCAATGATTTCTTCCGGAATTCATTTAAATCATCCACATATCTATCGCTAAGCTGTGAGGCCGGTATAAAAACTTTTAGGCCGCTTACTAAAGCTATTACCCCACCGTTTACTACATCACTTACCGTTCCTTTTACAAATGTACCATTTTCATAAGCTTCAGCAAGCCTGTCCCATCCCTTGGTATACTCAATGCGTTTTCTTGATAACAGTACATTTCCTTCACCATCATTCACTTTCATAACATATACTTCAATCTCGTCACCTGGTTTAAATAGTTCAGATGGCTTTTCTTCAGGGTTATCTGAGAATTCCTCAAGTGGTATTATTCCATCAGCTTTATATCCAAGGTCAACAGACACCTCTTTGTTTGTCACACCTATAACCTTACCTTTTAAAATCTCTCCATTTTCAAGAGTCCTCATAGTTTTTTCAAATAGTTCCTCAAAACTCATTTCCTCTTCTATTGGTTTGTTAATTTCGCTCATTTTACCTGTTACCTCCTTGATTATACGGTCAGGAGTTGAGGCTCCTGCTGTTATGCCAACCTTAAAGTCAGTGCTGAGTAAAGAACCGCCCCCAGTACTTAACACCTTATCCAGTTGGTTTGCATTTTCTATTAAAAACGTGTTTCCACAATATTTTTTGCTGATTTCATATAGTTTTCTCGTGTTGGAACTGTTCGGATCACCTACTATAAACATTATATCCACTTGCCTGGCTATTTCTTGTGCTTCTTTCTGTCTCTCAGATGTAGCATTACATATTGTATTGTGAATCTCAATTTGATCTGATTCTTGTTTTAAAATAGCGCAAATATTATCCCATTTCTCCTTTGATAGTGTTGTTTGAGCAACAACACATACCTTTCCGGATACCTCAATACTTTTGGCCTCCTCCTCATCTCCGATCACTATGGCGTCCTCACTCCATCCCTTAATCCCGATAACTTCGGGATGCTCCCTATCTCCCACAATTATTGTTTTACAATCAACGCTGCAGCATTCTGAAACTATCTTATGTATTTTTTTTACAAAAGGACATGTTGTATCAACAGTCTCTACCTTCTTCTCTCTCATTTGTTCATATACTTTGGGTGAAACTCCATGAGCTCTGACAATGAGAGTACTTTCGTCCTCCACCTGCTCTATGCTGTCAACAACACTTACCCCTTTGTTCTCAAACTCCTCAACTACTTGCTTGTTGTGAATTATTGGACCAAGCGAAAATATTTTTTTGTCAGTCTTTTTGTCTAAGGAATTCTGAACCATTTTGATAGCCCTGCTAACTCCAAAGCAAAATCCTGCCGTCTTTGCAACAACTATTTTCAAACCTAACCCTCCATAAGTTTCTCTGTTTCTTTCATAAGCATTTCTGAAATCTGTATGTAATCTTCATTAGCAAGGTCTTTACCATAATACTCTGATAAGTCTATAGGCTTGCCATAAATAACTTTCATTTTATTTAAAAACCTGGGTTTTCCTACAACTACTGCAGGTAATACCGGACATTTTGCCCTAATTGCAAGCATGGCTAACCCTGGCTTTACCTCTGCCGGCTTTCCCGGCTTTCTTCTTGTACCTTCAGGAAACATAGATAATATGCCGCCTAACTTTAATTTTGCCAGAGCATTCTTGATTGCTGATACATCACCTGCACCTCTTTTAACAGGAAAAACTCCTAATTCAGTCATTAAGCGGCTTATTAACCTATTTTTAAAAAGTTCCTGTTTAGCCATAAAGTAAACCATGCGTCTTATTGCACAACCTAGCAGAAGAGGATCTGCGTTGCTTATATGATTTGCATAGAGAATTAATGCTCCTGTCTGTGGAACATTTCTTCTGAGATTAATAAATTCTGCCCTATGAAAGATTTTGAAGTACACCAGTACCAACAGCCTGGCAATTTCCCTAATCATCTATTCCACCTTTAAGCCATTAATTTTATTGACTTCATCCAGTATCATTTGTACTACCTCATCTATAGTCTTACCTGTAGAATCAATAATCTTCGCGTCATCTGCCGCTTTTAATGGAGCATACTCTCTGGTTGTGTCATTAAAATCCCTATATCTTATATCTGCTTCTACTTCTTCAATAGAAGCTGTACAGTTCCCTTTTCCAATCAGTTCGCTGTATCTTCTCTTTGCCCGTTCTTCCACAGATGCAGTTAAAAAAATCTTCAAGTCGGCATCCGGAAGTACCCAGGTCCCTATATCCCTACCATCCATTACAACGCTGTTTGCAGCTGCAATCCCTCTTTGAATATCTACCATTCTTTTTCTGACTTCGGGAACAGCAGCTACATTTGACGAACCAATAGATACTTCAGGTGTTCTAATAAGGTGTTTTACATCCTCATTTCCTAGAAAGATAACTTGTCCCGCCTTAGTCAACTCTATAGAGACGTTAATCTCCCCAACCAGCTGTGATACTTTTTCTTTATCTCTTGTATCAATACCTTTTCTGATTGTATCAAGCGCTACTGCCCTATACATTGCGCCCGTATCAATATAGATGATTCCCAGTTTTTCTGCTGCCATTCTGGCTGCCGTGCTCTTTCCGGCACCAGCGGGCCCGTCTATAGCTATAGCAATTTTCTTACTCAAAAAGCTTCCTCCTACTTAAATAAAAAAGAAAACTAAATTACTGACTTACAACTTATGACACGGAATTTAGTCAAAAAATATTATATAGTAACAAAAAAATATATACAAGAGATTTGTTTACACGGCAAAATCATGAATGTTTA
>DHFP01000102.1 GCA_002402315.1 Clostridiales bacterium UBA4821 | reverse complement strand
AAATGGGGGGTCTGAACAGTAACCTATTGTTGAAGCAATTGTTGAAATTGTTGAAAAAACAAAATTTTACTTGATAAGAAAATAATATTATGTTAGAATTATTTCGTTTTATGGTCGATTTCTCTTGCGCTTTATATTTTTATTAATAAATTCATTACATTCATACGGGTATTTACTGAAAAAAAGGAGGTGTAGCAAATGGCAAAGTGCAGCATATGCGAAAAGGATATAAACTTTGGTTTAAAGGTCAGCCATTCAAACAAGAAAACAAATAGGGCTTGGAAACCCAATATCAAAAAGGTTAGAGCAATAGTTAATGGTTCTTCAAAAACCGTCAGCGTATGTACAAGGTGCTTACGTTCCGGAAAAGTGGAAAGAGCAGTCTAGCTTTAACAGTATTGTGTAAAAAGTTCGGGAAAGCCGGACTTTTTACAATTCTAAGCATATTCTTTTTACTTTTTTTACTATAGTCACGTACAAATATCAGCCTACCTTTTATGTATATACACTTTATCTATCTTCCAAAAACATCAACAAACTTCAATCTAAAATCTTATCAAATTTGTCAAATTGACAAATTTGATAAATTTGTATTTACATTTTAAGTATTCAGTAATATAATATGGAATTGTTGTACAAAATTTCATGTTATACTGTTAGCTACCCATACTATGGAGGGGAGTGATGCAATTTCTTTGGTTCCTCATTATATTAACGGGGAGGGATGGCAACTGAGCGTAATTAGGCGTATCCAGTAAATTTATGTCAAGTGTCCAGTTGCAAAAAATTCAAGAGGAGGTATAATTTTCATGCGTAAAGTTAGTTTGATTATTTTGGTGTTTGCGGTTGCCATGTTGATATCTTTACCTGCTTGGGCCGCCGATCTTTCCGGTCCGTCCGGTCCGATTTCAGCGACGGAACTCAAAGCCCTAATGGGCTCGGACAAAGTTGTACCGATTTACGCAGGGTCAAAGAAAGAGAACGGTTTTATTCCCGGGTCTGTCAACATACCAATTGCGGAATTCTATGAGACAATTGATGGAATTCCCAAAATGGCAGCTTCCAGGGAGAAGCTTGCAGATATTTACGGGAAAGCTGGGATTACGCCCGACACATATGTCGTCTTTTATTCCTCCGCGGATGATCCGGCCCATCCGATGCGCGGTGCTTGGGTCTCCGGATTCAGAGGCCACAAAAAAGCGTATTTTCTTGAAGGCGGGTTTGAAAAGTGGATAAGCAGCGGCTTCGAAGTGTCTGCAGAAACTACCATCCCGAAACCGGCAGTATATGATGTAAACAGCCTGATTCAGGATGACACGTTTGAAGCCACACTGGATGAGGTACTCACGGCATACAAAACCAAAAGCTCCGTGCTGGTAGACTGCCGGAACAGTGATTTCCAGTCCGGAAAAGAAGGCAAGGCAGTAATATACGGCACCATCCCCGGTTCTTCTCTGATAACGCTAAAAGATGTGCTAAATGAAGATTTCACCTTTAAGCCAAATGAAGAACTGCAGAAGGTATTTGCTGAAAAAGGCATTTATCCAGACACCAATGTAACAACCTTCTGCAACACCGGCACCAACGCAACCGTAATTCGAGCCGCTCTGATATACGTTCTGGGCTATGAAAACGTTCAGAATTTTGATGGCTCAATGTTACAATGGGCGCTTAAAGGACTGGCGATTGCCAGCCAGTATGACCACTTTGTTATTGGGGCAAGGAAAGCGCAAATCAACGGCCAGCTAGCGGAACTATCAGCGGCACCATATTTACAAGATGGACGAACTTACGTCCCTGCATCTGATCTGGGAACAAGCTTGGGATACGTAGTAACTATCTGTAACGGTAGCGCTACATTCACCAGAGTCCCCGGCGGTGACGTTTTAACAGTTGACACAACAGTGACAGCAGAGGGCATAAACTTCGTACCACTTCGGTTTGTTGCCGAAGAATTGGGCTTTAAGGTAGACTGGAGTGCAGCCGGAAACGATGCAAAAATTTTTACTCCCTAAAGCTTTAACAGTCCGCAACCATAAAAGCGCGATACATTTCGCGCTTTTTCTTTTTACTTGCCGCATTTTGACTCCCTTTATTCTTATGTTTTTCTATTATATTTACCGACTATGTATCTCAAGCAATATTTACTTTATACCCATTATTTTCCTCAATATGCTACCGAAAAACCTTGGCATTTTAATTACTACTATCTTCATTCTATTCACCTCACCTAAGAATTATTTAATATTCATATCTTTAGCAAAAGCATATTAGTTCAACACATGAGCCATATCCAGCCAATTATCACTAGAAGTATACCCGCACAGATTACCCATCCCCACTTAGGTAAAAAAATAACGAGCAACATCCCAATACCAAGCGCCAGACATGCCAAGCCCAAAGCTCTCTTGTGCCATGGCATTGTTGGGTCCACCCCCAAAGTTTTACTGGTAGTATAGTATATGCATCAATACAAAAATGGTGATTGGATGAAAGATAATAATTACTTCTTAATTGGCTCGACATGTATATAAACATCTTCAATGCTGCTCAAATTTCTTCTTATTTTATTTACAATCCTCTTGGTTATACTCTGGATTTTCTCATTTGAATGCTCCCCACCCAAGCCACAGTGCAAAAAAGCAACCATCTTATCGCCGCGCTTATACACTTTGATATCATGACAGTTTAACTTATGCGGTACCTTATTAAGAAGGATTTGTATATTATTTACAATATCCTTGCTGGTACTGGTTACATCCTCAACATCAATCTGTTCCTGTTTCATGCTTTCAACCAGTATGTCAATCTGAGATATTTCCGGTATTACAGACAATATTTTAGATTCTATCAGGTGAGATAAATCATGAGTTTGATCCAGGCTCATATCTTCATTAACTTCTATGTGCAGCGCCGCATGTTTTACATTATCAGTTTTAAAAATTTTAATGTGGTGCAAATTTATGCATATACCTAGACTATTTACGACAGCCCTGATATCGTTGAATAATTTGTCATTCTCACTACTTGGTTGAGCCTTACAGGCAGGATAGGTGCTTATAACAACATCACAATTCGGAATTGATTTTAACACTTTTAATTTAACAGTATCAATTACATCCTGAATCTCCTTATGACTAAAATGTTTATCTAATCCTGCATTGATATCAACAAAATATGAACTTCCCGATGCTCTCACCCTTATATGGCTGCACTCGACTACCCCATGAGTTCTTAATACTAATGCTTCTATATCCTCCGACATACCCTTTGGAGCCGAGTCCATAAGCACCTCAATTGTACGTTTTCCTAATTTTAAACTAATAACTATGATTATGGCCGAAACTATTAAAGCCGCTATTGAGTCTCCCAAGGCAAAACCGAATTTAACAGAAATGAGACCGATAATGACTACAGCAGAACTTAAAATGTCACTTGAGAAATGATATGCATCAGCCTCCAGTGCCTGACTGTTATATTTCTTTGCAGCACGCATCAATGCTGTGGATCTGATTATATCCACTACAATGGAAACAATTATGACTAAAAAGCTGAAAATGTTTACTTGAACCTCAATATTAGTTTCAAAGATTCTATGTAAGGCCTCATATATTATCCACCCGCATGTAAATAATAACAAAATTGTCTGTATAAGGGCAGAAATATTTTCTATCTTTCCATGCCCGTAATGATGAGTCTCATCTGCCGGCTTGTCGGAAATCTTAACAGCAAAAAAGGTAATCAAAGCAGCCCCCAGGTCAATAGCAGAATGTATAGCCTCAGATATAATACCTAAACTTCTCGTAGTTATACCAACCACAAGCTTTAAAACAGTCAAAAAAATTGCAGCTATAATTGACCAAAACGCCACATTAACCTTTTCATTAATCAAATTAATCTCTCCCCAGATTATACTGTTAATATTATATATAACAAGGTTTTAGGTGTCAAATCAATTATTCTTCAACGGGTGCATAAACTAAATGTGAAGAAATAATTGTAAAAAAGCTGAAGGATAAACATAAGTTAAGCACTGATCCAACTCCCTAACTCCTATCCTCTTCCCCTCACTTCAAGGGGAAGAGGGATTAGAAGGTCTTCGAAGAGCAACTTTAGAGAATTTACTAAAATTTTCTAAAGTTGCTCTTCGAAGACCAACTTTTGCTCTCCCTTGAAGTGAGGGAGAGATAGAGAGGGAGCTAACTTCAGAGAATTTACTAAAATTTTCTTCACTTAAATTAAATGCACCCCTATAAATTTTAGTAAATTC
>DHFP01000117.1 GCA_002402315.1 Clostridiales bacterium UBA4821 | reverse complement strand
GATTCATTGTGGGTAAAGCATAGCCCCATGCGGGCGTGTGGATTGAAACAATACACAACCTAGTGATATGGAACTAGCTAATCTATGTTTACTATTCTCTCACTTGCCATAATATTGATCTGATTAAGCTCTTCCAACTTAATTAATGACTCTCTGGCCTTTTGGTCTTGCAGGTCTGCTATATGTTCTTTCATAATGGAAATAAATCTCTTTGATAAATCCACGTTACAATTAATTGCTCCCATAGGGGTATTTATTTCGTGCGCTATGCCTGGTTTAATGCTATTACTTCCTGCTGCTTTAAAGTAATTTCGTTATATGCCTCCTGAAGTTCTATATTGGACGCTCCTAATTGGTTATTTAACGCCAATACTTCCTAAATAAGAACAGTTAATCCGGGAAAAGTAGTATGACGTGAACATAGTACTGCATATTATCTATGACTATCTTAACATTTTACTATAGACAACTCAATACGTTTATTTCCATGCCATGACAAGGCTCCCAAGTATACATTGAAGTAGTTAAACGGAATATCTGGCTATTTTAGACTTAAAATGGAAAACATTTGTTTATTGGACATACAAATCTTTTTCTGTTATTATCAATAAGAATAAAATTATTATACGAGGAGATTATTTTTATGTTAAAGGATTATGTTTTAGCTACAGTTGCCGACAGAATTATAACAGAAGAAGACTTGGATCTGCTTATTCATAGTCTTGACCCAAAAACTACAGCGCATTTCAAGTCTGATCAAGGCAAAAGAGAACTGGTAGAAGAAATGGTTAATCAGGAACTGCTTTATCTGGACGCTATTGATAGTGGTATAGAAAATGAGAGTGAATACCAGTCTCAAATTGAAAGACTGAAAACAAATTTTCTAAAACAATATGCTACGTATAAACTGCTAGAGGATATTAAAGTTGAATCACAAGAAATTCTTGATTACTATAATCAAAACAAGTCTCAATTTATTAGCCCTGAAAGTATCAGAGCTAGTCATATACTGGTAGACGACTCAAACAAAGCTAGAGAAATAATAAGTGAAATTAATCAGGGTCTTTCTTTTGAAGATGCTGCAAAAAAATACTCTAAATGTCCTTCTAAAGCGCAAGGTGGTGATCTAGGGTATTTTTCAAGAGGAAGAATGGTACCTGAATTTGAGCAAGCAGCTTTCAAAATGGAAAAGGATGAAGTGAGCGAACCAGTGCAAACTCAATTTGGCTATCACATAATTAAGGTACTTGATAAAAAAGAAGACGAACCCATGTTATTTGATGGGGTTAAAGATCAGTTGGAACAGCAGTTGATATCAAGTAAACAGCAAGATATATATGCAAAGAAAATCAATGAATTAAAATGTAAATATGAAGTAAAGATTAATCTTTAGTTTCTTATTCCATAGCTTAAGACTTAGTCTGATCAAGTATCTCTCCATTCATTAGAATTGTAAGAATTTTTTATAAGAGAATAGAATCTTTTAACAAGACCTTGCCAAGCTAGGCTTTGGATAGTAAGTCCTATTCCCATTTAAAAACATGTGATAATATTTAACTACCTGATAGTATTCTTCATATGAAAGGAATAAGTATGACAGCCAGAACATGGGACGGTAAGAGATATCATTCCCTAAAATATTTTTTAAAACAAAAGTTTGGTGAAAAGGTTTATAAGATTTCCATAGATGCCGGGTTTTCCTGCCCGAACCGTAATGGAACTATAGATACACGCGGGTGTATCTTCTGCAGTCCGCAAGGCTCGGGAGAGTTTGCCGGCTGCCGCAGCAATAATATTGTACAGCAAATGACCGAGGGCACAAAAGGAACGTACGTACTGGCCGGCAAGCATGGAATCAGAAAGTATATCGCTTATTTTCAGGCCTTCACAAACACATATGCAGATATTGATGAACTTAGAAAAAAATATTATGAAGCTCTTTCAGTCCCCGGAGTTATAGGAATTGCAATTGCCACACGGCCTGACTGCCTGGGTGATGATGTTCTTAACCTGCTTAATGAACTGAGTAAAGAAACTTATGTATGGGTTGAGCTGGGACTGCAGACAGTACATGAGAAGACCTCTGAGCTCATTCGCAGAGGATATCCTCTTTCGTGTTTTGATGAAGCAGTTAACAATTTGAATGCTTTTGGTATTGATGTGGTATGCCATCTAATCTTCGGTTTGCCATTTGAAAATAAGGATGATATGCTCTCATCAGTTAAATATATAGCAAATAAAAATATACAGGGAGTCAAGCTGCACTTGCTGCATATATTGAAAGGTACTGATCTGGCTGACTTGTATAGAAGATGTGAATTTGCTGTGCTGACTAAGGAAGAATACCTGGAAATTGCGGTTAACGCCCTTGATCTGCTGCCACCCCATATGGTAATTCACAGGCTGACCGGAGATGGACCCAAAGAAACACTTCTGGCGCCTATGTGGAGCAAAAATAAGAGAGATGTTTTGAATGGTATTGAAAGAGAATTAATTCTACGGGACTCTTGGCAGGGAAAGTATTGGGGCCAGAAATGCTAGGCTAATCATTATTGCTTTTTTATACTATTTATAACGAGGCAGCATAAGTATGGAAAATCATATGAATGAAAATGTCAATAAAGATGAAATTTCAGTTTTTCAAGAAGGTATCTCTTCTAAACAGACTGAAAGTACTGCCAGACAAAAATGGAGCAGTTTATTAATCATCTTTACAACTATTGCTACAATTGTGATGTTTTTAATTGGCATCTGGGGAGGGCTATTTATAAAAAGCATTCTTTTAAAATAACAATGTATGATTCCGCTTTAAAAACCTGTTTTTAAAAACTCTATCTAATCATCTCAATTTCAAATTTACATTTAATGGGTAAAACAACGGGTTTGATGAGATTTTTTCAAGGATTTTATCAGTATTTAAGCAAAATCAGGTCTATCTTGCACCTCTTATCTATCTTAATTGCTCAAACTTGCAGAACTATTCCTTTATCAAGTAAATTAATCGGCGAAGCCGTTTTTTCTTTTATTTTTTTGATAGCATTTTTTGCAAATCTTTTAATGTTGCATGCTGTTATTTTCTTTTATATCATTTTTAATTTCATCTCGCTTGTTTTGTATC
>DHFP01000076.1 GCA_002402315.1 Clostridiales bacterium UBA4821 | reverse complement strand
CATGAATTCGCCGTAAATACTATGCTTCTATTATGTTCCAATTCTACTTTAAATGCCTTGTCTGAAATCTCACTTAGATGTCTGTTGTGAGTCACCATAATGACCTGCCTTTTAAACATTATACTTATCTGTTTCAAAAACTCGGCCACCTGTACTATATACTCATCACTCACATGTTTGGCAGGTTCGTCCAATATTAGCGGTCCATCTGTCTCAAGGCTGCTGCACTGGAGCATAGCCAATCTGAGCGCCAATGATATTATATCTACTACTCCACCTCCTCTAGCTTCCTGAGGCTTGGTTTTAATCATATCACCATTAAAATTGGATACTACAAAGAATTCGGCTTCCGGTCTTCCCCTGACTTCATTCATTTCTATCTTGAATTCCATATTGGAATCAAATATATATTGAATGCAGTTTGTTACAAGAGATTCTATCCTTTGCCTTGCTTGTTCTCTGGCGTAATCAGATGTCTTCTGAAGCAAGATCCTAACTTGTTCAAATATATCAATGCTATTTTGCGCTTCCTTCAACTGCACCTCAAGCTTTTTCTTCTGTTCAATAATCTGTTCCTTTTTACCCTTCTGCCTATAATAAAAACTTTTGGCCTGCTCGAGGTTATTCTTTACTTTAGCTATCTCTTCAACATAGTTCATTTTATCACCCCTTTATTGGCCATTTTAGCAGCTTTAACCGTATTCTTTAACAACATGGCAATTGTCATCGGACCTACCCCGCCTGGCACCGGTGTAATCAAACCCGCAACATTCTTTGCTGTTTCAAAGTCAACATCTCCTACAATCTTTTTCGTACCCTCAGTTCTGTTTATCCCAACATCAATTACTACTGCTCCCGGTTTAATAAATTCTCCGCTGATAAAACCAGGCTTACCCACTGCCACTATAAGAATATCAGCCCTTTTGCATACGTCCTTAAGGTTTTTTGTTTTCGAATGACAGATAGTTACAGTTCCATTTTGCTTTAACAGCAGTAACAACTGCGGCTTACCTACTATGTTGCTTCTTCCAACAACTACGCATTCCTTTCCTTCTATCTGTATTTCATACTTTCTAAGTATTTCCATCACTCCAGCAGGAGTACAAGACACAAACCCATCATTCCCTAAACACAGATTCCCTACACTTATTGGATGAAAACCGTCAACATCTTTCTCCGGAACAATGCACTTCAACGCTTCTTCGTCATTTAAGTGTCCCGGCAGTGGAAGCTGCAGTAGTATGCCGCTTATCTCCGGCCTTTCATTCAATTTCTTTATCAAGGATATCAGCTGGTCTTGCGATGTCTCTGAAGGCAGGGCATATTCCTCTGAGTAAATTCCTACTGCCTCGCATGCCTTTTTCTTGGAGTTTACATATACCCTGGATGCAGGGTCATCTCCTACAATTATTACAGCCAATCCCGGATTTATACCTTTATTCTTTAAACCTATTACTTCTTGCTTAACCGACTCTTTTATTTTTTGAGCCAAAAGTTTTCCATCAACAATTTTAGCATCCACCTATCCTCTATGCCCCCTTTTTATTTTTTTCTTTCTTGGTCTGATTAAACATTTCTTGTCAAATCCTATGAGATCCTCCCTGCCCGCCTTGACCAATGCCTCATATACAAGTTCATAGTTCTCAGGACGTCTATATTGGAGCAGTGCCCTCTGTATGGCCTTTTCCTTTGGAGACCTTGGTATATGAATCTTCTTCATGGTCCTCGGGTCAAGTTCAGTATAGAACATACACGTTGAAAGGCTTCCCGGCGTCGGATAAAAATCCTGTACCTGCTCAGGACTATAGTGAATATCTCTCAGGTATTCCGCTAACTCTACAGCATCTTTCAACGTACTTCCGGGATGACTTGACATTAGATATGGAACCAGGTATTGTTCCTTTCCAAGCTGCTTATTTATCCTGTAAAACTTTTCTGTGAATTCATCGTATACTTTTTTCTCCGGCTTTCCCATAGCCTGGAGTACTTTTTTGGAAACATGTTCAGGTGCAACCTTCAGTTGACCACTTACATGATGTTCACATAATTCCTTGAAAAATTCCAAGTTTTCATCCAGATTCAAATAATCATATCTAATACCTGAACGGATAAAAACTTTTTTTATACCCGGAATCTTTCTCATCTGTCTTAAAAGCTTTAAATAGTCGCTGTGATCAACCTTTAAGTTTTTGCATGGTCTGGGGAAGAGACACTGCTTTTCTCTGCAAGCTCCGCTTTTTAGCTGTTTTTCACACGCAGGATTCCGAAAGTTGGCAGTCGGCCCGCCAACATCATGTATATATCCTTTAAAGTCAGAATCCCATGTCATATTCCTGGCTTCATTCATTACTGAAGCATGACTTCTGGGCTGTATTATCCTACCCTGGTGAAATGTCAATGCACAAAATGAACACCCGCCGTAACAACCCCGATGGCTGGTAACGCTGAACTGCACCTCTTTTATTGCAGGAACACCGCCTTGCTCTTCATAATCAGGGTGAAAGGTCCTTTGATATGGAAGTGAGTATACGGCATCCATTTCGGATACGCTTAAAGGCTTCGATGGTGAATTTTGTATTATAAACTTGTCCCCATGTCTTTGTACCAGGATTTTCCCGCCAAATGCATCCTGTTCTTTGTACTGCATCATAAAACACTCGGCATATTTCATCTTGTCTTCTTTTATTTCTTCAAAACCTGGAAGGTTAACAAATGTTTCATCGGGTAGGCTATCTGATAAAAATGCGGTTCCTTTTATGTCCCTTATCCGGTCAACCCTTGTTCCCTGGGCCAACCTGTGTGCAACATCTACAGCAGCTTTTTCGCCCATACCATATATAAGCAAATCCGCACGGGAATCCAGCAATACAGACCTTCTAACTTTATTGTCCCAATAATCGTAATGTGCAAACCTTCTAAGGCTGGCTTCTATCCCCCCTATAACAATTGGTACATTGGGAAACGCTTC
>DHFP01000054.1 GCA_002402315.1 Clostridiales bacterium UBA4821 | reverse complement strand
AGGTTTACTATTATTCACAGGCTTCCATATGATAGATGTAATACTACGATGGAGCCTTTCAAAATGTGCAAGGAATGCGAGAAAGAATTTTCCGACTCTGGAAACAGGCGGTACCATGCTCAGACTATATGCTGCCCTGAATGTGGGCCTAAGATTAAGTTAGTAGATAAGAGCGGTTGCGAAATAACTGGTGATCCATTTGAGAATGCCAGAGCAATGTTAAAGCAGGGGTTCATTCTGGCAGTCAAAGGTATAGGCGGCTATCACCTGGTTTGTGATGCAGCCAGTGATAATGCTGTATCAAAGCTAAGGGAAAGAAAAATAAGAAGGTACAAACCCTTTGCTGTTATGTTTAAAGACTTGAATGAGGCAGCCGAAAATTGTGAGATAACCAGTGCCGAAGAGGAATTGCTTTTAAGTTTGCAGAGGCCTATAGTGTTACTCAGGCAGAAGACCGGTTCAAAGATTTCCGGAGAGGTTAACCCTGGACTAAATAGACTAGGGGTTATGCTGCCTTACACAGGTATACATTTACTTTTATTTGACAGCAGTGTCCACGCAATTGTTGCTACGAGCGGAAATATTAGCGGCCAGCCGTTAATAACCGGAGATGAGGATGCATTTGAGCTTTTAGGTCAGATAGCCGACGCATTTTTGGTTCATAACCGTGAGATTCTGAGGCCTTGTGATGACTCGGTTGTGAAACCGGTATCAGGAGAGGTTCAATTCTTGCGGAGAGGGAGAGGATATGCTCCTTTACCTATTTTATTTGATGATGAATACAAAGAAGGGCAAATATTTTCGGTTGGTGCTGATTTAAAGAACACTTTTTGCGCATTAAAAGATGGAAGGGCATACATAAGCCAGCATATGGGAGAACTGAACAACCTGGAATCGCTGAAGGTATACAGAGAAAATATTGAAAAGTATAGAGGTGTTTTAGACTTTGCACCGGACATAGTAGCCCACGATATGCATCCGGATTATATAACCACTAAATTTGCCAATGAAGTTAAGGTTCCGGTTATTCAGGTACAGCACCATCATGCTCATATTGCAAGTATTCTGGCAGAGAATAAATTCGATGGCAAGGCTATAGGGGTGGCTTTTGACGGGACTGGCTTTGGACCTGACAGGACAGTATGGGGAGGTGAATTCTTAATTGCTGCATTAGATGACTATATAAGAGCTGGCCATATCAGACAGGTATTTATGCCTGGGGGCGAAATGGCGGTCAGAGAACCGTGGAGAATGGCAGGTGCATATCTGCAGGATACTTTTGATGAAAGCTTTATGGATATGGATATAACATGCGTAAAAGAATTATCCAGGCTTCAGTGGCCGGTTTTGTGGAGGAGTATACAGTACGGGGTAAATAAAATAACTACATCCAGCGCAGGCAGGCTGTTTGATGCAGTGTCGGCTATATTGGGAGTTTGTTATTATAATGATTATGAAGGGCAGGCTTCGGCAGAACTTGAAGCAATTGCCGACACAGAACAAACAGGAACTTACGAGTATGAAATCTGTGAGGAGCAAACTTTGGTAGCCGACTTTAGAAAAACAATCAAAGGGATAGTTTCAGATGTGATAAATGGTAAAGAAATAAATAATGTTTCGGGAATTTTTCACAACACTATATCCCGGGCTATTGTAGATGTTTGCGTGAAGATAAGGGAGAAGAACGGGATAAATACAGTTGTATTAGGCGGCGGCGTTTTTCAAAATCAACTTTTGCTCGAGAAGGCTTTAAAGTATTTATCAGACTCCGGCTTCAAAGTATTAATTAACCGGATTGTTCCATGCAATGACGGGGGAATCTCCCTAGGCCAGGCAGCCATAGCCGCTGCAAAATTGTCTACTTATAGGTAATAGTATTATTAATTGATATCTTGGTTTGTGTTTAAAGTATAATTTTAAATCTTACTTTCTAAAAATGGTCAGAAGCGAGTAGAACAAGGCGCATGAATTGCGAGGAAGCGGAGCATATATGGGATATATGAGCACCGCAGCAATTCAATACAACACAGTTATACGAAGCTTATCACCATTTTTAGCCAGATCTATATATCCGGTAGTCAATATCAGGAAATATATTATCTTTCCATTGAATATCACTTAACCAACTCTCATCTATATTATTTTCCTTAATATCATAATAAAGCTTGGTGAATCTGTTGATATGATCCTGGGTTCTTTTCTTTGCGTATTCAACCATTGTTTCTGCTTTCATGATAAATGCCCAGTCACTGCTTTGTGCTAACAATAGTTCTCTTGCAGCTTGATTTAGAGCATCTTTTACAAGTCCATTGGCTTTTGGATAACTATTAGCTAATTCTATCATCCTCTCGGCGGCTCTGTGCAGATGTCTATATATCCAATCATTATTAGGGTTCAGCCAGATTTCATTATAGCCTTTAGCTCCCCAACTGGAACTACAAGGGGAAGCTACCTGCATTAAAGGATACTTGTCTATATATATTCCGGGAGTGGTTAATTCAATATTTTGGGACATACTTGCAATTTTTTTTAACAAAGCGTAAAGCCAATTAGGTCCTTCATGCCACCAGTGGCCGAATAGTTCAGCATCGTATGGACAGACAATAACAGGAGGTTTATCCATTTTTGAGGTTAGGTAATCTATTTGCTCCATTCTGTTTATTAAGAAATCCTCCGAGTGTACCTGGGTTTTGCTTATTGCTTGCCGAGGATTATAAGGCTGTTTGTCTGAAGTCTTACCGGTAATTTTATAGTATTTTATACCGGTGTGAATTCTTTGCCCATCCGGCAGAATGTAAGGCTTCACATAGTTTATGTCAAGGTCATATCCAACATCCCTATAGAAGTCACGGTAATCATAGTCGCTTGGATAGCCGTTTTCTGCACTCCAAACCTGCTTCGAAGACTCTATATCCCTCCCAAAGGCAATGATTCCATTTTTGGATACTATAGGTGCAAAGGTACCGTATACAGGTCTGGGGTTAGCAAATAAGACTCCATGTGATTCCATTATTATGTATTCAATGCCGCTTTCAACAAGAAACTTTTCAATTTCAGGTATGTAGCCGCACTCGGGAAGCCATAGACCTCTTGGCTTGCAGCCAAAGTGCCGGGTGTAGATCTCAATTCCTGCTAAAATCTGTGCTCGCGCGGCTTCAGGGTGAATACTAATTAAAGGCAAAAAACCATGGGTAGCTGATGAGGTTATTATTTCTATAAAACCTAAGTCCTGCAGTTCTTTGAAAGCTGTAATAAGATTCCTGTTATATTTTTTTTCAAAAATGTACAGGTCATTCTTATACTTGTTCCGGTACATTAAAGCCAGAGAATGAAATTCGTGGGCATGCCTGTTTCTTTCGGTCTCTTTTTCTGACAACTCAATTAACCTGTTTAAGTAATTAATGTAGCGTTCCTGCAATAATGCATCAGTCAGCATGGAGATTAAAGGTGGAGAAATTGAAAAGGTAACTTTAAAGCCAACTCCTTCATCTTTCAATTGATTAAAGCAATTAATCAAAGGTATATATGTTTCAGAAATGGCTTCAAAAAGCCATCTTTCTTCGAGAAAGTCATCGTATTCCGGATGGCGTATAAAAGGTAAGTGCGCGTGCAGGACAAATGCAACATATCCTTCTGCCAAAACAATCATTCTCCTCCCAGTATAATAGGTCTAGTCAATCCGACTAAATATCAGATGAATCTGGTTTGCTTACATTATTATCAGTGTATTTGGGGTATTCAACTGAACTAGGGCCAAGAATTTTAAATACATTATTGAAATTAAATTTTTCGTAAATAAGGTCGCTATCTATTTCAGTTTTAATTTTATCTGAATCCTTAATGTTGGTAAAATAAATTGTATCACATTTTATTATGTTATTATTAGGCATCTCAACCGTGTTTGAACCGGCAAAACTTATAAAGAATTCTTCAGAAATCAACATGCCAATTTCGACATTTATGATGCTGGCCGGCTGATTAATGTCTATATAGCAGCCATATATATCTTGTTCTACGTTAATGAAATAACAGATACCGGTCGAAAGGTTATTTACTCTTATAACCATGTTGGATTGCTCCCATATATGTTTGCCCAAAATACTCTGAAATTTCATTTTTGTACCTATGGTTATTTCCCAATAAGTATAAATTGAATAAGGATCCTTAGGAATAACTTTTATATAATTCTGATTAAAACTAGTGTTTGGTATATTATCCGATCCAACCTGATTATTAATCATAATATTAATTCCTCCTCTGTTTTTTATAAGGAGTAAAGTTGAAGATAAACATAATATCATTCATTTATGGAAATATATTATGTTTAAATATATAAGATTATTTAATAAATTGCAACAAATATTTAAGTAGTGAAAATTAGGTATTATGCATTTATTTGAATAAGTCTTTCATATAATAATTAAGTAAAAAAATTCACAAATTATGTATTTTTGATTTACTTTTTACCAATTATTTATTAAAATGAAAATGTGGCAAGTTATGCCCATTAAGATTCATTATGGTCATTTCTTAAAGAATATCATTCATAAACATTTATGAGTGTCAATTTTAAATTATTAAGACCAATGTACAAAGACCATAATTTATAATCAGATGTATAACATTTTATTATGCTGAGAGGAGATTACAGATGAAGATATTAATGCTTTCGTGGGAGTACCCCCCAAGAATAGTAGGCGGAATATCAAGAGTTGTTCATGATTTGGCACAAGCTATGGCTAAAAAAGGAAATGAAGTTCATGTGGTTACTTGCTGGGAGCAAGGAGCACCAGAATTCGAGAAAGATAAGGAAGTATTTGTTCACAGGGTCCATACCTATCAGATTGGAACTATGAATTTTGTAGATTGGGTTTTACAATTGAATTTTTCACTATTGGAGAAAGCCATTGAAATTAGTAATAAGGTTCAATTTGATATTATCCATGCACATGATTGGATAGTGGCGTTTGCAGCAAGGACATTGAAACATTCATACAAAACTCCGCTGATATCAACCATTCATGCAACAGAGCATGGCAGAAACCATGGTTTACATAATGATATGCAAAGGTACATTAGTAGTGTTGAGTGGCTCTTGACGTACGAGTCGTGGAAGGTTATATGTAACAGTGAATACATGAAAAATGAGATAAGGCATGTGTTCCAACTTCCTGAAGACAAGTCGGTAGTAATAAATAATGGTGTTCAATTAGAAAAGTTTAGTGGTGTTGAAAGAGACTATGATTACAGAAGAAACTATGCGAGCGACTATGAAAAAATTATTTTCTTTGTCGGTAGGTTAGTTCAGGAAAAAGGTGTCCAGGTTCTGCTGGACGCTGTACCAAAGGTAATATCCAAATATAATGATGTTAAGTTTGTTATAGCAGGCAAAGGTCCTCAGTCTGACCATCTCAGACATAAGGCTGAGAGTATGGGAATTGCACACAAGTTATACTTTACAGGTTACTTAAGTGAAGAAAATCTTGAAAAACTCTATAAGTGTTCTGATATTGCTGTTTTCCCAAGCTTGTATGAGCCTTTTGGCATAGTGGCTTTGGAAGGAATGGTAGCCAATATTCCTGTAGTAGTTACAGATACTTGCGGTTTAGGCGAAATAGTTGAGCATGGTGTTGATGGTATGAAAGCTTTTACGGGGAATGCCAACTCTCTAGCTGATTGCATACTAGCACTCCTATTCGACTATGACCTGACTGAAAGAGTTAAGTCTAATGCACTCAAAAAAATTCATACATTGTACAATTGGGATAAGATATCAGAGCAAACTATCAAGGTTTATGAAGAAGTAGTCTTGTTAGGAAGGCAGCATTATGGGACTGGTATGCAAGGAACAGAGGAAATGAAAAAAAAGAGTGGCAGGAAAAAGGTCCAGGAACAGACAAAATCAGCGGCAGATGTAAAGGTAGAGTCAAAAAAAGGACGTGCTTCAACAAAGAAGGATAAAGTCGGGTTAAGTAATAGTAATAAGAAAAATACTCAAAAAGTATCTGAAGAAATAGTGATGAATGAATTATTAATAAAATCAAGAAAAAACCGTGGTAATTCGAGCGAACTTCATTAATGCATATAGTATGTATCATAGCAGCATTTAAACAGTAGTTTACACAATATTTAAAAACGCAATTCTAGAGTTACTTAAGAAAAGTGTGTTAACAATGTATAGGGAGAGTGAGTAGTTTGAAAGCAATAATAATGGCTGGCGGTTCAGGAACAAGGCTTAGACCTCTAACGTGCGGAAGGCCGAAGCCAATAGTTCCGGTTATGAACAAACCAGTAATGGAGTATATAATAGAATTATTAAAGAAACACAACATAACAGAAATTGGTGTAACCTTGCAATACCTGCCGGAGATGATAAAAAATGCCTTTGGTGATGGTAGAGATTTAGGAGTTCATCTTGAATATTTTGTTGAGGACGTTCCATTAGGTACCGCAGGAAGTGTAAAAAATGCTCAAGACTTTTTAGACGATACATTTGTAGTTATAAGCGGCGATGCCCTTACAGATATAGATCTTAATTCAGCAATCAATTTCCATAAGGAGAAGAGATCTGCTGCAACACTCGTACTAAAAGAAGTTAGCATGCCATTAGAATACGGAGTAGTTGTTACCGATGAGAACGGGAGAATAAGAAGGTTTCTTGAAAAACCAAGCTGGGGTGAAGTGTTCAGTAATACTGTAAATACAGGAATTTATATACTGGAGCCGGAAGTATTATCATATTACAGTAGAGGAGAAGTTTTCGATTTTAGCAAAGACCTTTTCCCTCTGCTTATGCAAAATAAGAAACCAATTTATGGTTATATAACAGCGGACTATTGGTGTGATATTGGAGATATTCAGTCATACATACAATCACATTTTGACATCTTAGACGGGAAAGTAAAGGTCAGCTTAAAAGAAAGAGAGATTAGAGAAGGGGTATTTGCAGGTACAGGTGTTGATGTGCACGCAGATGCAATAATTGAGGGACCTGTCGTAATTGGAGATAACTGCAAGATAGGTAAAGGAGTGAAAATCGAACCATATTCAATAATTGGTGAAGATGTAATAATACATAATTACTGTTCAGTAAAGAGAAGCATTATCTGGAAGAATTCAAGTATAGGAGTTAAGGCGCACTTAAGCGGCTCTATTTTGTGCTATAGGACCAATTTAAAATCAAATGTATCAGTATACGAACAGGCAGTTATTGGGGATGACAGCCAGGTTAAAGAAAGGGCGGTAATTAAGCCTAATGTCAAGATATGGCCGCATAAGATTGTAGAGACCGGAACAGTAGTAAATGATCATATAATCTGGGGTACTAAGTTTACTAAGACCATATTTGGAAAGAATGGAATATCCGGTGAAATAAATATTGAAATTACTCCAGAGTTTGCGTCAAAGCTGGGAACTGCATTTGGAGCAGTACTAAAAATGGGTTCGAGGGTTTGCGTATCATCAGATGAATCTACTTTAGTCCAAATGATAAAACACTCAATAGTATCCGGATGTATTTCATCAGGGTTGGAGGTTTGTGATCTTGGACAAACAGTTATGCCTATAACGAGAAATGTTGTATCTTTCCTTAACCTGGATGGCGGAATACATATTAAGATGCACCCTGACAGTAATACGAAGATTAATATTGAGTTTATTGATAAAAATGGCATAGGAGTTAGCAGAACGGTTGAAAGAAAGATTGAAAATGTGTTTGTAACCGGTGATTTTAGAAGGTGTGAAAGCTCTAGAATAAAGCATGTAAATATGCTTAAAGATTATAATTATTTTTACTTTCAAAACCTGCTTAATACAGTAAAGTGTGAAAACATTAAAGTAGCCAGGTTCAATATTATTATTGGTGAGACTACCCAGTTTATTCGTTCTTTACTGCAGCAGATATGTGATGACCTAAAGTGTGAAATGATTTATAACCCCAGATTAAGAGAGACAAACCTTGAGGAGTTATCTGCAGAAGTGATAAGGTCAAAAGCTAATCTGGGATTAATTATTGATAGCAGCGGTGAGAGGCTTACATTGGTAGATGATGCCGGAAGAATAATAAAGAATGACCTATACACTGTTTTAATCTCAATAGTATCCTTAAAAATGTCAATGACTAACTCAGTAGTAGTTCCTATTACCGCCTCAAATGTAATGGAAACGCTTGCAGTTAAGTATAATACTAGAGTAATAAGAACTAAGACTGCTCAACAGGAGATAATGGATACTATTGTTAAGGAAAGAAATAAGAAAATGGCCAATGGTATTTATATACTGAACTACGATGCATTTGCATCTTTAGTAAAGATACTGGATTTTATTGCCAGTGAAAATACCAAGCTATCCTCCGTAATTGAGACCATACCAGAATTTCATGTAACCCAAAAGGCAATTGAATGTCCTTGGGAAGCGAAAGGTAAGGTAATGAGAAGTTTGATTCAGGAAAAGAATGACGAAGAAGTCGAATTATATGAAGGAGTAAAGATATTTCATGACAGGGGATGGGTGCTGATCCTTCCCGATGCAGATGAACCGTTGTGTACGGTATACAGCGAAGGTATTTCCAAAGAATTTGCAGAATCATTAAATCAACAATATGTTGATAAGATAAGAAATATAATAACCAGTTAACTAAAGAACCATTAACAGGGTGTAGGTATGATGCTACATCCTTTTTTGTTTGGTATAAGTTCAAGTAAATTTTTGTAATAATCCTTTATTAGGTTCAATATATTTATAATGGTACTGGTACAAACACGTGTTATGAAATAAGGATACTATTTTATGCATATATTTATTCCCTTGTAATGGGAGAGAAGATTTAGTTATTAAACATTATAATTAGCACACAAAATTTGAAGGGGGTATAGCGGGTGGATAAGATGAGCATATACCAAGAGATTGCTGAAAGAACAAACGGTGATATTTATATTGGAGTGGTAGGGCCGGTAAGAACAGGTAAATCAACCTTAATTAAAAGGTTTATGGACCTACTTGTTATTCCGAATATAGATAATACATACCGTAAAGAACGGGCTAAAGATGAACTGCCGCAAAGTGCAGCAGGAAAAACAATTATGACAACTGAGCCAAAGTTTGTACCTAATGAAGCTGCAGAAATACTCATCGATGGAAACATAAAACTAAAGGTGAGGCTTGTTGATTGTGTAGGCTATTTAGTTAAAGGTGCAATAGGATACATGGAGAATAATAATCCTCGAATGGTATCTACACCTTGGTTTGACTACCAAATTCCATTTGGTGAGGCTGCAGAAATAGGCACAAAAAAAGTAATAAACGATCATTCGACAATAGGACTGGTAGTTACAACAGATGGTTCCATAAGTGATATTCCTAGAGATGAGTATATTGAGGCAGAGGAAAGAGTAATAAATGAGCTTAGAGAAATAAACAAACCGTTCATAATTATCTTAAACTCATCGAGGCCGTATGATACTGAAACAATAGCTTTAAGAGAAGAATTGGAGAAAAAATATAGTACGCCGGTATCCATAGTTGACTGTATCAATTTACGGCTTGATGACATAAACAATATCCTTGAACGGGTGTTGTTAGAATTTCCGATTATCCAGGTTGGTGTAACATTACCTAGATGGATTGAAGCTTTAGATAATGATCATTGGCTAAAGAGAAGTATTACAGACTGCATTAAAAAATCCTTTAAAGGAATTAACAAGTTAAGGCAGGTAAGAACCTCATNNTGAACACATAAACAAGATTAATCTATATAATATTAGTCCAGGGGTTGGGTCTGCAGACTTGGAGATTGGCGTAAATGACGGATTATTCTATAAAGTCCTGGGAGAAGCATCAGGCTTTAACATAGAGGGAGAGTACCAGCTAATCGGTTTGTTAAAAGAGCTTTCGAGTATTAAGAAAGAATATGATAAAGTATCATTAGCTTTGGTGGAAGTCAAGGAAAAAGGGTATGGAATAGTCAGCCCAATGCTTGATGAGTTAAAACTGGAAGAACCGGAGATTATCAAGCAGGGTTCAAGGTTTGGAGTCAGATTAAAAGCAAGTGCACCTTCAATACACATGATAAGGGCAGACATTCAAACAGAGGTTTCACCTATAGTTGGTACTGAAAGACAATCAGAAGAGTTGGTAAATTACCTGCTGAAAGAATTCGAAAGTGATACCAGCAAGATATGGGAATCAAATATATTTGGTAAATCACTTCATGAG
>DHFP01000187.1 GCA_002402315.1 Clostridiales bacterium UBA4821 | reverse complement strand
ACCTGCCGGCCACCCATAAATCAACCCTATGCAGTTCTCAAGGAACGTGTTTTTCGGCTTTTTTATGTATGTTTGTGACTTTAATGTTATTTGTTTCCTGCTAGGTATTGCCTAGATACTGCTGGTTAATTTTGGTTTCCGAGAGTCTTCATTGGATAGTGTTAGTGTAATAGGCATATGTGTAAGATGTCGCATTTGGATTTGGATCTGGCTGATCATATTTCGCAGGTGCCCATGCATAGGGGTAAACCGAACCCAATCCAGACCTTTTTATCCTTACGAGCCAGTTTATAGTTGTACCTGAAGAGTATAGCCCCGAAAAATTATATGTGTAAACATAGCTGCCTGAATAAGTCATAGTACCACCGTCAGTCCATGCGGAGGTGCCGTTTCTACGGTGATAGAGCCTAACCTCGGAAGGTTGGTAGTAACCATTTTCATCTTTAAAATATGCTGTTATAGAAGCTCTATTTGTACTTGGTGTATTCCATAAAACTCTGCTGAAGCTATCAACTTCACGACCACTATTCCAATAAGATGTCCAGCGATATTGAGTCTCGTTCCGGTACCATTTCGCAGATGAATATGTCCCTCCGAAATGCAAATGGGGTGCAGAAGAATAGCCTGAATGCCCTATTAAAGATCCTTTACTATAATACCCGGGGTATCCATAATTCTGCAGGTGATAGTAGCGGCAATAATATGTGGGATCATCTTGCACCCCGTTGTTATTTGCATCAATTTTAAGCTGTACGTTATATCCAGTACTATCCTCCCACAGTAAACTTAACCAACCATTCCATACTGCATAAACTTCAGTTCCATAACTAGACTGTACATCCACACCTTGGTGCGGATTCGTACCTACTGGCCGGGGTTGTTCCCACTTACTGTTTATGCCTGCCCAAGTTGGCGATGGACAACCCCAGTTTAAGATGCTTGGAGGAACATTATCGAAAACGACGTTATAACTATATGCATATGCATTGATTGGTAGTGCAAGTGTGATAGTAAAGATAAATGAACAAATGAGTTTTTTTAACGATTTCATTGACTACTATTCCCTTCCGAATAGATCCAGGAGGAAATTTCATTAAGGCCGTCTACAACTCGTGATACTCGTACCAGTAGTCGTTGGTTATCTAGCCAATCAAAATCATGAAATACGGTTCTAATCCCATCTTTAGAAGGGGCTTCTTTTAAGATAGTTACCTCTTTAGTGTTAAGGTCAATAATCGCGATATGCATGATAGTTTCATTGGAATCAGGGGCATAAAGGTAAGCAAGTTTTGAACCGTCGGGGCTGAAGTTCCTGCCAGTGGGAGAAAAGGCGTGAGGCATTATTTGACGAAGAACCCCTTCAAACTGCTTTTCATAAATAAAATTAATATCGCTAGAGCTGTTTTCCGGGTCGATTTTAACTACACGGAGATTTCGTTGGTTAAAGACATCCGTAGTATAAGCGATTATATTACCATACATTGACAGTATATCAGGGGTTTCCCCTTCAAGTTTCAGTTCTTTAGATTTATCGTTAATCTTTGTAATATAATATTGATTTACACCCTTAGTAGACTTCATGTAAATTATATACTCGTTGTCAACCCAGCCCTCGCATCGGTGATGCGCTCCATCGGCATCCCTAGTAATAGGTTGTTCCTTACCTGTAGCCAGGTCATAAAGCCAGATTGAATTTCCACCGGATTCAATGCAGTCTCTATTTGTCGTATAGACTATTTTAGAGTTGTCTGGGCTGAAAATGGGGTTATCGTTCCACCATAATGTCGCCGGGCCTTCAATTCCGGCGAGTTTTTCCTGTAACTCACTTCTAAGCTCATTGTAAGTTCTACCGTTAAACTCATCCTTTGATATTTTATTAGCACTCGGTTTTCCGGCTTCCAATAGCCAAAGTCCCTTTTGGGTTGCCAAAACAAATCTAGAATAATCAGGCGAAGGAATAAACCCGCATGGAGAGTATTCCGGTTCGGCCGGTGTGAAAATGGTTTGGTTGCCCAATGTCAGTTTTGCTATTTTAACTTTTTCAGTCTCTTCCCCATCTTGATAAGAAATCTCAAAGACTTCTTTTTGTGCGTCTACCAGGTTGTTCTCCGGTGTGATTCCTTTAAATCTCAAAGGGGGAACTATATCCGGGCGTCCTGCTTTATCATAGTTAATATCTGTGGGAGTATTATCAAACACTTCTACTCCATTTTCTATAAACATGCCGCTTTTCGCCTCTGAAATTTTCTGCATGTCTTTATCCTGAAGCGCATTATATACTACTGGTACATTTTTAGGCATTGCTACTATCTGGTAATTTTCAGGTGCTAAATACGTCCATTTACCGTTTGAGGCAAACATTGGCATGACAACCGGCAGTGAGAGTATTATTGCGGCAATTAATGATAAAAAAGCAGCCTTACGTTTCACTGTTTTTCATCCTTTCTTACTCCTCTTGATATTTGATTTTCATTGGGGAAGAAGTGGAAGCAAAGGGACTGACGATTCTTTTGCTTCCTTAAATGATAATATATAGTTTAGTCCCTTAATCCCAAAGATCTTCGAAAACTGGAAAGAAAATTAAGCATCAGAAACCTCTATCCCAGCCAAGTTAGGGATGATAAAAAGCGCTCTTGCCTTTAGTCCGGTAGTGAT
>DHFP01000174.1 GCA_002402315.1 Clostridiales bacterium UBA4821 | reverse complement strand
AGGTATGATGATATCCCTGCAGAATGGATTACTGAGGTAAAGAAGATGATGGTCTGGTTTGCAGGCGAATCGCATGCATATGGATACAGGGCCGGGTTGGCGGAGTTGGAAACCTTAAATTCAACTTATGATGTAACTCAGATTTGGGGATTTCCTGCCTATACATCCACTTCTTTAAGGGTTGCAGCATGGCCTACAGGAGGAATTGGAGAAAAAGACTGGTATACCTGGAAGGCATATGCACCGGAATCATTACCCACATCGAGTACAACTTTTAAGAAATATATAAAAGATAATTATGATGCAGGGAAGCCCATAAGTGTTATGGGCTTTGCCTGGTGTTGGGATGGAACCTCAGAGAATGGCCCTACTGCAACATCAGACCCCATATTAGGTGTTCATTGGTGGGGGGCATCTGATGGTGGGCCTGATGGAAACAGACCATGGGGCCTGGATGCCAATGACAAAACTGTTACGGGGAATAGTGTAAGTATGGACACATATCTTGCAGCCACAGAAGATTATATAAGTTATGTTACTACAAATAATTATCCTACAAAAGTAGTATTTACAACAGGGCCAGTTGATTCATTTATTGGAGAGAATGGGTACCAGCAACATTTAAAATACCAAAAAATAAGGGAATATGTAGCAGCCAATTCGAATAGGATACTCTTTGATTATGCTGATCTTTTGTGTTATGATGATAATGGAAATTTGACGACGACGACATGGAATGGTCATGTTTATCCAATCATAACTCCGACCAATTTAGGAAGTGCAGACATTGGGCATATTGGGTCAGCAGGAAGACTAAGATTGGCAAAAGCACAGTGGTGGCTCTTAGCCAGAATTGCTGGTTGGGATGGTAAATAATTGACCCTTGTATACATCTAATTTTATCTGTTTATGTTAACTACAAAAGAGTATATCCTCCTTGCATTTAATGCAATACGTTGTGCCCCACATGTTTTGGTGTTTTATCTTCACAAAAATAAATCATTAATCATTGCTGATTTGAATCAAGGGTATAAACTTATGGAAAAGGATTATAAGTATAAAGAGCCTTTGGATCTATTATACTTATTAGCCTTTTGTCGTCAGTTCAGGAATTTATTTTATTATAGAACCAGACCCTTTTCTTCACTTTTAAATATTCTGTGCCCTCAGTTACCAAATCTTGAAATTACTACCAAAACTATTGGGGGAGGTTTAACTATTTTGCATGGATATGCTACTGCAATTGGCGCAGAATCTATAGGGGAAAATTGTGTAATATTCCAACAGGTAACTATAGGTGGAACAATACATGGTGCTCCAACATTACTGAATAATGTTAAGGTCTACGCCGGTGCAGTTATTATAGGCAAGATTACGATAGGGAATAATGTTGTGATCGGAGCAAATGCCACAGTTTATAATGATATTCCTGATAATTGCACTGTTCTGCCTGGAACTTCGAAAGTTATGAAATGGGGAAAAAGAGACAAAAATTAAGTGAAACCCCAATGATATGGAGTAAATTGGATGTAAAAAACTATTTTTTCTCGCCAGTTAACCGAGTGCTGTTACCTTCGTTCTCAATTATATCTATGATTCTGCTAAAAAGTAGTTTGGCGGACTTCCGAGCAAAATCACTGTTTGGATGAGAGTCAGTTGGTGAAACGGCGTACTCATCCCTAAGGTATAAACTTCCTTCAGTTTCCAAAGCATAAAGATCCCATAGAAAAATATTATCACCCGGTAAATCCCATTCTTCAGTAACCCAGGCAAAAAACTCTTTTGCCTTTTTGGCTTCATTCTCCGTAATATTTGCCTTTACCTGAGCTGCACCTGTAAATAAAATAAACTTTGTATCAGGATACTTGTGCAGCTCATCTTTCAATGCTGAATACTGCAATTTATAGTTCGAAATTGTTTTTAACGATGAATTGACGTCAGCAGTATCCATATCTTCCTGAACATTGCTTACTGGGAAACAATGCTTAAATATAATAACTTGGTATTCTTTCGTAAGTATCTCCAATGTCGGTTCTTCCAAAAATGGATCATCCCCGGCGTTTTTAACCCAGATATTATAGTAGTCATAAGGATAGTTATTCCATCCATAGGGATTAGCTTTGGGGAAGGTCATTTCCTTAATTAAGTAGTTCTTTGAATGATCTTTGTTGTATTCTGCAAATAACTGAGGCAAGTAGGGCTTGGGACTAACTATATTAGCAAGTCTATTACTGACCTTACTTATGGCTTTCATTATTAACGAAGGCTTTGTGCCTTTCCAGATTACACCACCAGTAGAATGATGAAGGTAAATTATATTCATATCGGAAGTTTGCTCCTCTTGTTTGCAGGAAATTAACCAAATAACTATAAATAGGACAAATATAATACCCGTGATTGACTTCATATTGATAGCAAATGTATTTCTATCGTGATAAACATCCAAAAATAAATAATGTTCTGTGTTAGTAGTGGACTTCTAATATGAGAAATGAGTTTTTTTCACCCTTAAAAATAGACAATTTATAAACATCTTGTTAAGATTGGTCAAATTTCATATTTTTATAGATGAATTATAGCATATATTTAGTACTGATTAAATAGTGAATCGAGTATTTACGAATTATAAACTTGATAGAAATGAAAAGACTGACTAATTTATTAATTGTAATTTCCATTTTTGCAGCACTTTCCTCCTGCAGTAAGTTGGAAAATGGGTCTCTTGATCCTGGTTCTCTTAAATCTACGGCTGTCTATTGTAATGATGGGGACTTCTTTAGTTCTTATTTTTTGAGTCCGGAAGGGATAGCTCCTAATGGATGGGTATTAGTTAGGAATGATGCAAGTTTTCTTAACCTATATTTAAAACCGGCAAGTGGATTTCAGGATATAATTGAGAATGTTGATATCGGCTTTTATTCAGGATCTTTGCCCGCTAATTCGAAACCTGAAGTTGACGACCTCCATTATCATTTTACCACAGGTGCTATTGATCCTTCCCTTGGTTTTCAACTAGACTTTCCTATTAATGATATTTTTATTGAGAACCTGCAAGCTGCTATTACTTTAAATTGCGGTGAGCCAATTTACATGATAATACATTACGATGCACTTGATGGATCTGGTAATTCTATTGATGTTTGGACTGGCAATATACAGGTAGACGGAATTTCTGAAGAGAACTTCTGGTTTTATAAATATTTCTCCTATACCCCTGCTTGCTGCGTTACATGTACAAGTGAAACAGCTTGGGCGGCTGGGGATCGTTACATCAGCAGAGGAAATTGGGCCACATATACCCATTATGACGGTGAATTGCTAACAGTTGACTTGTTTGCTGGCCAAACAAAGGATGCTGGTGATGTGACTTTCTCAACCCCCAATGATGGAATGATTACGATCACTATTGACCTTGCTGATGGGTGGTTTCTCCAGGCTGTTGATGAACCTGTTAAAATACAAGGTTACGATACGGCACCATCTGGCAATCCCCCTGCAGGATCATTCAATACCTATAAAGGTGAGTTACTTCAGGTCACAGTTCCAGCGTATAATTTCTATGGAGTACACTTAGACCTTCAGAATTGCTATTGACTATCGGTAAAAAACAAAGAAAGGGCTGTTCGTTTTGAGCAGCTCTTTTTTTTGCAACTGCAATAATGAGGCTTGAATTGGCAATTATTGCCTTAACCCCCCAAATGGGTGGACATAATTTGGGGTTTGGTGAATAAGTCTTTT
>DHFP01000124.1:3303-7352 GCA_002402315.1 Clostridiales bacterium UBA4821 | reverse complement strand
ATAAGCACAGAAAGAATAGATTATGATTTTGCCATGCCTTTTATATGGGCAATGATGATGTCTTTTTTGGGGGTGGGAGTGGGGTTTGATGTTAGGGGTTCAGAAAAAAAGGTTAAATTGTCGGAACCAGAAAGAAGTGATGTTTCATTTGTTGTTCCTGATAGCAAAGAGGGGTGGACACAGGCTCTTGAATTATTATTGCGTTCATATGTAAAAAAAGAAAAAGTAAAATTACCAATAAGTTTTGACTTTTCAAAAATACGCTCTGCAGGGGCTCCAATTAAAACATTTGGTGGAGTTGCTCCTGGATACAAACCACTTGAAAAAATGCTTGGTCGTATTAAGATATACCTTGATGAATATGTTAAAAAAGATATTCCAGTAGATTCTACATTAATTGTTGATATAATGACTGCCATTGGAGAGTCTGTTGTTTCTGGGGGTGTTAGGAGAACCGCATTACTCGCATTGGGTCAAATAGATGATGTTGAATTTAGAAACCTAAAAAATTATAATGATTTCACAGAACAAATTGGAGATAAGCCGAGATGGGCAAGCAATAATTCCGTTATAGCAAGAATAGGAAGTGATTATTCTTCTATTGTAGATGGAATAATACAAAATGGTGAGCCAGGTATTGTATGGTTAGAAACAGCACAACGATACTCAAGAATGAAAGATTTACCAGATAATAAAGACATCAATGGGTCTGTAACGAATCCTTGTGGGGAGATATTACTCAATGGAAATGGGGGCGAGTTATGTGTTAGTGGGGATACACTGATACATACAAGAGATGGTGTTATTGATATAAAAAGTAGTGTTGATAAGCCTATAGAAATTTGGAATGGGGAAACATGGTCGGAAGCAACTCCGTTTGTTGCTGGAGAGGATGTGCAACTGTTTGAAGTAGAAATTAGTGATGGCTCAAAATTGGTATGTACTGGTAAGCATAATTGGTCTGTGAAAAAAACAAAAGTTGGTAAATATATAAAAGCATCCACTGAAGAATTGATTCCTGGATATTTTGTAGAGCAATTTTCTCTTGGTAATATTGACGGGGTTGAGGAAAAATATGCATATGAATATGGATTATTTGCTGGGGACGGATATCTTGACAAGTCACATTCAAGTGTTATCCCAATGCTTTCATTATGTGGGCAAAAAATAAATCTTATTGATATGGGAATTGCTGGTAATCCATATAAAAAACAGCACCCTGAAGGATATGCAGAACCAATACAGCGTGTAAGGTTAAGTGGAATTATTAATGAAGATGTAGCAGTTGAGTTGAATGATAAAACTAAAGGTATCCCTAAATTTATTTACCAATTTAATAAAAAATCTATTTTTGAATTTATTGCTGGATGGATTGACACTGATGGGTCTGTATCAAAAAATAAGACTACTGAGCATTATAGGATTTATGGTACTGAAAGTAAATTAAGGGGATTGCAGATTTTATTACGGAGGGTTGGGATTAATCATGCAACATTAAGAAAAATAGCAAATGTTGGAGATAAAACAAACAAAGGCATTAGAAATCATGCGTTATGGTATATAACAATTCCATCGTATGAGTGCAAAGATATTCCTACAAAAATAAAAAAAGTAACAAAGTTTGGTTTGTCTACTGGAATAAATCAAGCACATCCAAATGGAAAACATATTTCTCGTGCACAGTTACAGAAAATAGTAAGCATAACCCCACTTGAAGGTAGGCATAGAGTATATTGTTTATATGAGAAATTAAGGGGGATGTCAGTGTTTGGAAATGTTTTAACATATCAATGCAATCTTTCTGAGATTTTCTCACATAACATTGAATCTGTTGATGATTTATATAAGACAATAAAGTATGCTTATCTGTATTCCAAAACTGTTACCTTGCTAAAAACTCATAGCCAAATGACAAATGCTACAATTATGAAAAATAGAAAAATAGGAGTTGGAATGTCTGGGGTAACACAAGGCATAGATAAGTTTGGATATAGGAAATTTATGAGTATGATGGATATGGGATACACCAAACTTCTTGAATATGATAATGTATATTCTGATTGGTTTGGCATACCACTATCGTTAAAGCATAGCACTATAAAACCATCGGGAAGTATTTCTTTACTTTCTGGGTGCACTCCTGGGGTTCATTACCCACATTCAGAGTATTATTATAGGACAATACGAATACAGAAAACATCCCCTATATTGGAAGTATTACAAAATGCTGGATATAGGGTAGAAGATGCAATTAAGGAAGAGGCATATACTGCCGTTGTATATTTTCCTATACACGAAATGTATTTTAATAGAAGCAAAAAGGATGTTTCAATATGGGAACAATTGAATCTTGTTGCAGATATGCAGAAATATTGGAGTGATAATCTTGTTTCGGTTACAATTACATTTGATAAGAAAAAGGAGGGCGGAGAAATAAAAAGAGCACTTGAAATGTATGAGGATAAATTAAAAGGAGTATCGTTCCTACCAATTTCTGGTCATGGATATAAACAAGCCCCATATCAAGAGATAACAAAAGAAGAGTATGAGGAAGCCATAAAAGACATTAAACCAATAGATTTATCAAAATTAAAATGGAAAGAAACTGATGATGTTAAACAACAGGCGTTTTGTGAAAGCGACAGATGTATGAGTGTAGATATAGGATTGAGTAAAGACGAAATAAAGGCTATTTTAAAAGAAACAAAGGCTGAAAAGGAAGGTGTATAATTATGGGGATTAAGTTATCCACTCCTACACCCATAAAATATGATGGATTAGGTCATATTAATTTTAACACTCTTGGGATTACTATTATTACCAATTCATCTATGGATAAAGATAGCATTAAAATTGTAAGTGAAAGTAGCGAATCAGGTATATTTGTAAAAGATGATAAAATTGGAGTTAAAAATTATGTCAGTTGAAGAAATACTTAATTTGAAAGTTAAAGCAACCCCATTGGCGAAAGATGAAATATCTGCAATTTATTATAAGCCGACAGGTTTAATGATGAATGTAGCAAAAGAAAATATAGGATTGATTCCTTTACAAATATTGGATAGGGTGGATGATGAAGAATGAATTTTTTAATATTGCTTCAATGGAAGTGTCTAAGTGCCTAAAAATGTAATAGTTGGGGAAGTTTCCTCTGATTTTATTTCTGAAAATCTGCCAAACTTACCAAAGTCAATGTTAAGCATTCCAGTATATTATACTGATACTGGGTATTCAGGATATAGATTTAGGGGGGATGACCATGAAGAAGAAGAAATATATATTTCTCCATACCACAAATTCCCAAAATCTAACTTGGTATCTACATTAGCACACGAGTTCTCTCATAAGATATGTGGAGAATTATATGGCAATTACACAAAACATACAAAAAATTTTTATGTGGTATTTATAACCTTATGTCCCAAAAGGTATTGGAAATATGAATGGCATACTGTTGATGTGAAAAAAAGAGGTAAGGTATTTTTTGCAGTTGAGCAAATAAAGAAAATAAATAGCAAAAAGTTGCTCAAAAAAATCAAATCTATTTAATAGGAGAATAATGTTTTTATGGTAGAAATTAAAAAATCTGTTGATTTCAGTCAAGTTTCTTATAATGATGTTTTGGATTTGTTTCCAAAGTCTATTATAGGAAATATAAAACTTTATTACACTCATTATTCATATATGAATGTAAATAAAGATACACAGGGATTTATAGCATTTTTATCTCTTATACTTAAAGATGAGTCTAATCTTATTCAGAAGCAAGAACTAATGGCATTATTGTTTGCTATGTATATGGATGCAGAATATGTGGAAAGCAATGTTGGTAATTTTGTCGTTGCAAATAGAGAAATTGTATTTCCTATATTACAGCATAAAGACATATCATATAGCAAAGTAAATGTTGGAAGTAGTATTGAAAAGGAAGAATTTAGAAAGGAAATTCCAATATCATTGATGGTGTTGGATTCAAATGACACATCTTTATGGGTAAGTCAAAAGAGCATTTATGATTATGATATTTTTGCGGATGTCTTAATGCAAAG
>DHFP01000124.1:0-3223 GCA_002402315.1 Clostridiales bacterium UBA4821 | reverse complement strand
GGATATAGATGCTCAATTTACATATGTATTTTTATCCTCTGTTATATTTGAGAGTAATATAAAAGCATTGCAGAAATCTTACTTTAATTATAAAGGGGAAGAGCCACAACAATATTCTGGTTTTTCTGTTGCCAATCTTGTGTTTTATACATTGAATAAAGATTGGATAAAATACCCAGAAGTTCTTGTTTCAGATAGGGCAAATATACAATCCTATTTTTCTTCTACTTTTGGAAATAGGATGGATTTTTCTGACATATCAAATATGGTTATGGAATTAAAAACAAGTAGTCATTCGGCAAATTTATTTGCAACCTTTATTGATTTACTTGACCAAACGGGAGACAAAGATTCGTTCATATTTTTATCAAAGTTAATTTATGAACTTAAGCAAAGAAAAATAGATGTTGGAAATCTAAAATATAATATTCTTTTATCATTTGATACTTTTGATAATTTTAAAGGAAGTATAGATATTTTTAAGAATCTTGGGTTTGAAACAGCCAAAAGACATTATAAAACATCAATTATAAACCACTTACTTATAAATGGAAAAATGGAGCGAGAATATTATGCATCAAAACTCCTAACAACAATGTCAGATATTGATATAGACAAAGTAAGTATAGAAAACACAATAACTAACAAGAAAGACTCATTGCTTATCATTTTGGAATGTGTTGCTGATACAATAGATTCCATTTCAGATATTGGCGGGCTTATGTCATTGATAGATGGCTTAATTGAATCATTTGATTCTATTGTAATACAGAAAAAACTTATTGATTTTGACCTTGAAATTGTATCGTTCTCTATTTATAAAAATGCTATGTTATCATTATTGGCAACCATTTATAATGTCGCCATATTTACTTTTAATAAAGATTACCTTTCTATTACAAAATTATTTGAAAATCTTACTGCATACTCTAATATGCTTGATATGATAGACGATGGAAGTGTTAAGCAAAGTATGGCAATAAATAAGATGGTAAATGGAAATGGGCATTATATAAATGATAATGGAGAAGTGGTGGTAAAGAATGATGTATTTTTAGATAGAAATTTTGATATACTGTCAATAAGTAAAAAAACAAAGTAAGGAGATTTTATATGTTAAACATAGACCCTAATGGATTGCAAATGAGTAGAGTAACAATGAACCCAGGTAAATGTTTCCCTATTTTTAGATTAAATAGCCCTGGTGCAGATGTTCCTCTTATTGTAGATGGGGGATATACTCATAATGGTAAAATAAACAGATGCCAATATCTTTCTGACCAGATAAATTTTTTACACCCAAGAACAGAAGGAATAACTTCTGGAACACCAACACAAGAACAGTTTTTAATTGGTGTTGGTGGAGAGTTTTTAACTCCAATCTTTGAAATTGGAGTTATGCCAATAAATACATTGAGAATGATATCCGATGTCCCAGTAACCGCAGTAATTGAAACATTTCAAGGTGGTTATACGGAGTTCCCAACATACCCAGTAGATGTTTCTAAAACAACATTTATACTTACCGATACTACTACAATTACAGCACAAACAAATTGGCAGAGTGTGTTGGTTTTGCCTGCACTGCCAAGAGCATATTTTAGGATTCTGATTTCTACATATACGCCTGGAAGTAATCTTGTATTGTATTTACATTCTGAAATATCAATGTAATTGAGTGTTAATGGACAAAGATAAAGATAAAGATATTCTTGACAAAATGGAAAATGAAAAGGGGGTAAATGAAAACTCCCTTCCTGATTCATTAGACGGTCTTGTTGATGATATAAGGGATGAGTTAGAATCTTATCAACAAGAATCATCTATGAAAGAAGTAAAGGGGAATACTCAAGAGGTATCAAAACAAGTTGTCGAGTTAGAAAGAATGCTTAGAGAAGTAGACTTGGATTCGCTTCCCAACCCGCAGGATATTGATAGGTTTATTGTTGGTAAAACAGCATTAAATGTTCAGCAAATAGATATTATAATTTCTGACTTATTTCAAGCAATGTTAAAAAATACTACCAATCCAAACAATAATACATTGCGAACATTGGCAGAACTGGTTAGAACAAAAAATGAAACATTGACATTGTTGTCTGAATATATTGTAAATAAGGATAAGTTATCTATTGAAAGAATAAAGGCAAATCTTATGGGAAACATAAATAGTGATTTGAATGGTAATGGTAATTCCATTATAGTTGATGATTCAAATAGGGTTGCAACACAGACAATAAATCAAATGATAGAACAAAGAATAGACCAAGAAATACAAAAGAAGAATGAGAACCTTGTTGATTTGGTGGAGCAGGCTGTTAGGGTAGAAAAATTAGACTCAAATACTTTACCTAATCCTACCCACACAAAAGAATCAAAAAAACAAGAGATGTCATTGGATGATTTGGAGTAATTTATGGATAAGTGTGTAATTTTATATAGAAAAAAGGGAACATACGGGGATGTTAAAACAAGCGATTATTTAATAGTCATGGCGAATGCTTTGGCAAACACACTTAAACTTCTTGGGGTGGCTAATAAGACAATAACTATCAATTGGATGTATATGTATAAGGGGCAGGAAAAAAGAGAAAGGATGGGGTATTACTTGTTTTTATTGGAGGGTATTGGGATTGATGAGTTATGGTTACTATATGATAAAAATTGGATTAAAACAAACCCTATGTCTGGGGAGATTATTCCCATGTATTCGGTTGGTGGGGATTACTTTACTCGGTTTGTTAGAAAAATCAAGGTTGTCAAATTATAAAAATAACCCCACTTTTCAGTGGGGTTTCCATTAATAATATTATATAATTTTTGTATTTATAATAATATTACTTCTTCATAAGAACCTCCTGTGATATTTTTACGATGTCCTGTTT
Source organism: Clostridiales bacterium UBA4821 (assembly GCA_002402315.1). Lineage (GTDB taxonomy): Bacteria > Bacillota > Clostridia > Acetivibrionales > UBA4821 > UBA4821. Next base: position 338 of record DHFP01000124.1, on the reverse strand, counting down.
CATATTCCCATAATATGCAGAAAATGCATGGTATGGGTTAAGGTTTATTACAAACTGTGTAATTGCTTCTGATTTTGACATTGAGGCAATCTTTATAAGTTTAGTTGAATAATCCCCATACTTTGCAATAATCTCGTGGTTGAGTTCAAGTATGGCATCATTTAGCATACCAGAGATATGTTTGCTCTTACCATTAATTGAGTTTTCTTCAACCTGATATTCATGTGATTTTGCATATTCGGAAACCTCATTATCAAGGTTGCTATAAAGTTCTTTTTTTCTTGATACAACAGAAGAAATAATGGATACTTTAAGAAAGGATACCAAAACTAATCCAG
>DHFP01000264.1 GCA_002402315.1 Clostridiales bacterium UBA4821 | reverse complement strand
GCTGCCCCTCTCAAGCGACAGCTTATATATAGTAACATACCTTTTTGCCCGTGTCAACTACTTTTTTTGTTTTTCTTTTTAACTGTCCAGACAACCGTTAGCAGCGACAACTTGGTTAGTATAGCATCCGCTTTTAAGTGTGTCAAGAGAGTTTTGTTCCGTAATAATTTAATCCATCTATCGGAATTTATACTGAACATTATTATTGTTTTGGGCCCACTCAAAGTAATTAAGATTCTTTTTTAGATTGGTATTGAGCACGGTCCACACTCCTTTACTTTCAAAACCTTTTCTCCATGAAGCTGCTCCAGCAAGATTATATTTATGAGTCAAGGATGATTTAAGATTAATAGATTTCTCATCTTCAAGCCATATCTTATATGTTGCACCACCTTTGCCATACTCGGCATAAAACTGACCACTTTCTTGATCCCACTTCACTTTTGCATTGTTTGACTCAACTCTTCTTTTAGCCTCATCCATTGACAAGACCGCAGGTTTATCTACCAACTTACCATTAATTTCTTTCCATTCTCTCGTGTAGAAGGGAATTCCCAGTAATAACTTTCCTGGCGGCACTTCTTTCAGAGTTTGCTGGAGTTTTTTCTCAACCCAGGTATATTGGGCAACAGACCCGCTTTCCGGACTTGAACTCCAGTGCTGGTCATAGGTCATAACCATGATGTAATCAGCGGCCTTGGCTAAAGCCTTTCTGTCGTAGCATAGGGAATAATACTCGCTGCCACCTGGTACTCCGACGTCAACTGATACAACTAGTCCCTGTTCTCTCAAAAGAGGGGTTAATTCCCGTATAAATTGAGAAAACATGTCCTTATCCTTTTCATACATGTTTTCAAAGTCTACATTTATACCATCCAGCTTATACAGCTTCGCATATACCAAGATTTTTTTAGTAACTTCTTCCCTTAGCAGACTGTCATTTAAAACTCTTGAAGTTTTCGGACGGTCTTCCAACGCAAAGCCGTTACGGAACAGAGCCCACACCTTATATCCATTCTTCTTTGCCTGTTCAACATACTTTAAGTCTGCCTTACTGGTCACGGTTCCATCATCTCCGGCCAGTTCAAACCATGTGGGTGATATGACATCGAGCCCTTCTATCTTAGGCGGCCCACCCATTTCCAGTGTCTTTACATGCAAAGGATCCCAGACTACATTCAGTTTTCCTCTCAGGATGTCATTATCAGGCGAACCGGTTTCCTCTGTATATATAGATGAGGTAATAGATGTTATCTTAATATACTTTTTCTGGATGTAACCTACAATTCCTTCCTCAGTCCTTACTTTGTACCACTTCTCATACTCATCGAAAGCCCAGAGAGTTTCACCCTTTTTTATCATTTTTACTATTGGGCTCCTGATAGACATATCCTGCCTTACTGCACCTTTTTTTTGTATTACCTCTGCAAGCTTTTTAATTTTGTTTCTATAATCAATTATGACTACATTGCTATCTTTATTAAAATTTACATCTATTCGGTAAACATCTTCTAAAAAGTCTATCGGCATATATACTGCACCGGCTATGACTTTGGCACTTATATTTAGCTTGGTAGGTTTATTATTAATATGAGCGGTTAGGTTATCGGTCTTCATTCGTATTACCTTATCATCTGTAGTTATGATAACCTTCTTCAACTTTTCATCCCACAATATGCTCTCATCAAAGTACTTCTTGATAATATCCAAAGGTAATAGTACCTGGTTATTCTCATTCTCAAACACAGGCGGGTTTGGCGAATCAACCATATTACCTTCTATTACTAAAGCAGTAACCTTGCCAGGATAAGCAACAATCACTTTATTATTGGGAATAAAGAAATAAAAAACTAAAATCAGCAGTAGTATTAGCACTACAACAGATATACCTATTGTTATCAGATTCTTTTTCATTGATACCGTCCCTTTACTTATTGAAGGATTCATATATTTGACCTCAAGCTAATTATGAAATATTTTTCTTTATTAATAAAGCCTAAATTAATAGCATATGAGTAAAATAATGTATCATGCAGGCTATAATTCGACATTATAGTTAAGCATCTTTATACTATTATCGAAGCTAGCATATTTATCGGTAAATTAACTATTCTAACTTTTCCATAAAAATATTACCGCATATATTGTAGCAATTACCATTGTTAATAGCATCATTGGAAAGGCTACTTTAAAGTAGCTTTTAAACGACAGATTATAATCACTGCCGCTTCTTAATAGATCTGAACCAATAACATTGGCGGAAGCTCCAATTATAGTTCCATTACCGCCAAAGCAAGCTCCTAAAGCAAGGCACCACCATAGGAAATCCACATTTGCTCCTCCGGATAACTCCGAAAGCTTATGAATCATGGGAATCATGGTTGCAACAAAAGGAATGTTGTCAACAAATGCAGATGCGATTGCAGAAATCCAGAGTATGGCAAGTCCTGTAAAGAATAAGTCTCCTTCTGTAACATCAAAGGTAAGCTCAGCAAGGTATTCCAGTACACCTACCTTTTCAAGTCCTCCCACCAATATAAAAAGTCCTATAAAGAAAAACAGAGTTGTCCACTCAACGCCATCAAGAACTTTTTCTACATCAACTTTTCCTATGGTCAATAGTATGGCTGCTCCTGCCATAGCTATGGTTGCTGACTCCAAGTGCAGGGCTCCATGAAGGAAAAAACCTATTATTACCAAACCCATTACAGATAAGCTCTTAATCAGAAGCGTACGGTCTGTTATAGTTTTTGATTCATCCAAATCAAGCAATTCTATTGAACACTTCGCATTATTCAAGTCTTTTCGGTATATTATTTTGAATATCCATAAGCAAATTATCAATGTAACTATTACTATTGGTGTAAGATTATAAATAAAATCAGCAAAATCAAGATGTGTCCCGCTGCCAATCATTATATTCGGAGGATCGCCTATAAGCGTTGCCGTACCACCTATATTTGATGTGAATATTTCGGCAATGACGTATGGAACAGGACTAACTCCCAACACTCTGCAAATATTTAAGGTTACCGGTACCATAACTATAATTGTGGTTACATTGTCCAGCAAAGCAGACAGCACTGCTGTGATCACCATGAACGAAATAAAGATTCTATTAGAACATCCCTTCGCCATCTTTGCCTGTTTGATGGCTATGTATTCAAACAGTCCGGTTTGCTTAATTATTGTCACTAATATCATCATACCCAACAGAAGCCCTATGGTGTTATAATCAATATATCCTTCAGCCGAACCGTGCCCTACAGCTTCATCCTGGGTAATCACACCAAAAACAATAAGCAGAGAAGCTCCAACTAAAGCAATTATAGTTTTATGAAGCTTCTCTGTTACAATTATTCCATATGAAAGAATAAATAGAGACACGGCAATAATTGTGGGAGTATCCCAAACCATGCTATCTCCTCCTTTGTATGAAACATTACTTGTTCAAAATATTATTGTATATCTTTCTCCATATCGTAAACTATATACTCTTTTCCGTCTTTAAGCTTGTATATTTTGGGTTCACCTTTATATCCTAATTTTTTATAGAAATCCTTTGAACTGATGGATGCACTCAATATTATTCTTTTTATGCTATTTCCGATAGCACGGTCTTCAAGCTGCTCCATTATTCGAACTCCTATGCCATTTCCCTGGTATTTCGGATGAACGTATACTCCAAATACTCTATTACTTAGCAATGTCCCTGTTCCAACAATTCTAGCATTATCATCAGGGTCAATAGCGACTAAGACATAGTCGTTTTCTGCTCTTTCAAGAATTTGCTCCGAAGAACTTTCTTCCTTAAAAATATCTCTGACTTGCTCCGGATAAACCCACTTATAACTTTCTTCTATAGTATGCTCAATCATGCTGCTTAACTCTTCAACATCATCAGGTATAAACTTTCTTACGATTGCATCCATGTCTGCTCCCTCCACATTCTATATATGAAAACCTTTGATTCAATTTCATAAATAAAGATATGTACTTTGAGTTACTTTATAACATAAAATTTCTAAAATTTCAATCTTAAAATTAGTATTTGTTTTGATAAAAAGAATAAAAAGCCGGAAAAAGGCCCGATTTAATAGGGAAACTTGTTGAACCATACCCCAAACCGATACGGAACAAATTAGAAAAGCATTGTCTTTAAAGATAGTGCTTTTCTTATTTGCTACTCTTTCTCGTCGTACTTAAACATCGCTGAATGCGTCGCGCTGTTTTCACGAATGTAAACGGAAAAGTTATCAACGCCGCCGCAGATTATCATACAGCCGAGCAGACAGTCCGTTTCGTTTACTTCGCTGATTGTGCAGAGTAGCCTTTCATCAGCAGAACTCATCGCGGTGCAACTTCCGGGGTGGCTGTGCCATTCACCGACATAGCAAAAACTGTTGTAATTTCGCTTCGCTATTTGCTGAATCTGTTCCGGCAGATTTTCACAACCGCGGATATATGAGGTTGGTGCTTCAATGCTGTCATCCGGCGAAAAAATCATATCGGCTATGTAGATTATCTTTCGAGAAAAATCATACTGCCCGATAAGCACTCCGCCTGTTTCGTTCGGCTGCCGCTCGGTGCGCTTTGTTTGCAGAGATTGTAGTAATGAACCGCGCATAAAAACCCGCCAATCACCACAAGAAACAGAATGCCATCGTTCACCATCATACCTGTCGGCAGCTATGCCATCATCGCTGATACTCCATATCTGACAAGAGCCGTTTGATGTTATCTGATGTTTCGGTAATCTTATCGCCACGCTCGTCAGCCAGACCCGTGTGACTGCAATGGTGCGGTATGTCGTAAATATCCCAGTAGAGATAATTCTCATTACCCCCGTTCTCTGAACGCCCGACTATCTTGTCGAGAATTTCGTGCGGAGTATCGCCTGTTATGAAGATAGTTGTTGTGCGTGAAAAATTCGCCAACCTCAGTTGCAGGACAATGGACGGGTCGTTACGGTCTTCAACCTCATCAGAGTCTTCCGAAAAGGGTGCATGAACAAACACCTCAAGTTCGTCGCCTAAGCTGTGGTCTGCATTTTTCAGTAGCGTTCCAGCGTGTATAATGGAGTTCTCGCTGTCGTCGGTTGACGAGCCATTATCCTCAAGTCATTGGTCGAGCTTATCCGGCTCGGCGAACACTTTAATGCCATAGCCGTTTTTCAGGCGGTGCCGAGCTTCCTGCCGTATCACGCGGGCATCTTCGCAAACATTTGAATCAAGCACAAACGCTGATGACACCCAAAGCTCCTTGATTTGCACCCGCCCATCGCCCTTATATTTGTCGGCGTGGTCAAACTCAAAGAAGTCTTTCGCGCCCTTAACGTGGTCATCATGGGCGTGGCTGAACATCACCACATCGAACGACTTGTGCTTTTTGAGAGCGGTCGTGATGTCGTACCGTTTATCTCCGGCTTCGTCTGTGCGTATAGCGGCGTAGCCCATTAGCATTTTCTTGCCGTTGGAGAGTTCCAACAGCACGGTTTCCGCGTTTCCCAGCGGGTAGAATGTGATTTTCTGGCTCATAGTTTCAAACCCCTTTCTGTACAGGTAGATTGCTGCTGCTTTCAAGTATGCGCTTACGTTCTTTCCAGTCTGGCATTAGCGCGGATAACATATCGTAAAATTTCTTTGAGTGGTTGGGATGCAGGAAGTGAATAAACTCGTGCATCACGACATACTCAATGCAGTTACGCGGAGCTTCAATCAGCCGCTTGTTGAGCGTAAATCACTTGATGTTTAGTGTGTCTGTAAAATGGGGTATGGGTCACTCATCTTGCCGTTCACTTTTCCGTACGAAATTATCTTGCCGGTTTCAATATATTCTCGCTCCATTATCTGGTGCCTGCTGTTTACTATCCTGCTCCAACATTCGTTTACTCTTCTAAATTCGTCATAATGCTCTATTACCTTTTTATCATATATCCTCAAATTCTTAATAACCTGGTTGAACTCATCAGTCTTGAAGAAACTATTTAATACCGGCACTGTTTTCTTAAGCCTTTCTTTCATTAAAGCAATTTCTTCATTGTATGATTCCCTTCTTGTAATAAACGTTAACAACGGTTTATACCTGATCCACCCCAAGCATGCTTTTATAAACCTTCTTTTTATTGCATCTTCATCCGGCAGAACAGGTTTGAGCAAGTGAGGAAGAACACCTGAAAGCATCTGTGAATACCTTAAGAATCCATCATGGAATGTATAGGCCGATACCCGCATTACTTTTAGGCCGCTTAAGCATGTACTGAGGAAAGTATCTTCCCCCCTTGCACCCGGAGGGTTGTAGTATGGCGGAATATTTTCCGGTCTGGTTAGATTTATACAAACATTTGAACCTGCAATCCATTTTCCCCCGCATTCTTCTCTAATTTCTTTCGGCTCAGAGTTTAACAATACACTTATATCAGCATATGTTACACCCTTACCCTCTGCCAACTTTCTTCTAATAGAATCCCAGGTAACTATTTCATTACTTATTGCCTCTATAAACTCCTTGAAGTCTTGCTCCGGCAGGCCGCTATCAAACTCCATATAGGGAATGGGTGAAATATATCCGCAATGGTATCCTGCAGTAATGTCCGCATTTACTATATGTTCCAGGTGTGTACCAAGTACATTCTGTCCAATCCAGGTTAACCTATCATTTAGGATTTTAACAGGTGCTGCCGGATATTCATCATCGTCCAAAAAAAGTACATAGTCTATATTGTTCTTGATTGCCCAGTATAGTATCAGATTCCTCTTTCTTCCATAGCCTTCCCCAAATACAAGATTACCTTCCTCCAAAGTGATTATACCTTGTTCAGATAGTGAGCTTATAATTTCCTGACAATCGTTATCACTTATGAAATTTATACTATCTATGAACTCACTGATTTCATTTTCAACCTGTATAAAATCTTCTTTTTCTGCTCCGGTATATTTTAAGTCATAAGCAACAATAGCATGCAATTCAATATTGCTGTTATCTCTATGCCCATGTTCACTCCAGTTTTGTACATAAGTTTTTATTAGACTTTTAAAATTTTTTCTTCCAGTTACAAATCCAATTCCAATTTTAATTTTGTTTGAATCCTTAAGGTTCGTAATCACTGTCCTGCCCTCCTTAATCCAATAATATTATTGTCATTAATTAACTTTGAGCTCATTTCGGATAATAAAAAGCTACGGAGTATTCCGTAGCTTTAGAAAGCATAAACAATCATGCGCTATCAAGCATACAAAAACCTCCTTCTCCAACGCTTACGAGGTTAGCTGACGGATTCGGACCGAAAAAGCTAGCCCTACCTGATAATTCAGGATTCACCCCAAGAATTTGGTTCCCCCGTTTCTCTTTTCGAGAACTCAGCGAATATTTTGGTTTTTATTCTTTGATTAAGTTTTATTAATAATATTATACATAAAAAAATGGAAATGTCAACTTTATTTCCATTTTTTACTATTATTTGCTCAGTTTAACAATCTCTGTAATCCTTTTGGCTAAATTACTTAGAGGTATAACTTCATCAGCCAATTTATTTTCATATACCACTTTAGGCATACCATAAACTACACATGTGGCTTCATCCTGGATAAGGCAGTAACAGTTCCTTTTCTTCATAGCCCTGACTCCCTCGGTACCATCTGATCCCATACCTGTCATAACTACTGATAGTACATTTCCGGGGTAGCTATCTGCTATAGATTTAAACAATACATCTACTGAAGGCCTGCAGCCATGCTGAGGAGGACTATCTTCCAATCCCAAAACTACTTTTTCTTTTGCCGCCCCCTCCCTCTTTATGACCATATGATGTCCGCCAGGTGCTATATAGACCTTCCCGGGTTCTAAGATATCTCCTTCCTGGGCTTCTATTACTCGTACATTCGATTTTTTCGAAAGACTATTGGCAAGAGACGCAGTAAAATTTGGAGGCATGTGCTGAACAATAACAATCGGGACAGGAAAGTCGGCCGGCAAGATTGGTATCAGTTCCCCCAAAGCATACGGACCGCCGGTCGATGTTCCTATGGCAACCAAATCTACCCGGTATGGTAATACTTTTATATCTTCTCTGGACGTAGAAGGCTTAACGGAAACTTCATATTTTTTGCCTTCGTATATCTTTTCGGTTATCTTTTTGATCTTTTCCAGATTCTTTTTGGTAGAAAAAACATGAATGAGTGGCGTAATTTTTCTTTTTAGAGTCTCAACATTTTCTTCTATAGACTTTTCCGAGGGTTTGGGTACAAAATCAATAGCTCCCATCTGAAGAGCTTTTACAGTAATCTCAGCTTGTCTTTTATCAATACCGCTTACCATTATCACTCCAACTTCTGGGAAATCACGTCTAACTACCTCAAGAACTTCCAGCCCGTTCATCTCCGGCATCTCAACATCAAGCAGTATAAGATCGGGCTGCAGCTGTTGGATTCCAATCAAGCCAACCCTTCCATTGGCAAATTCGCCTACAATTTCAACCCCATTAATATCCCCAAGAACCATATTCAAAATCTTTCTATATGTTGCTGCATCATCAATTATAATAGCCTGTAATTGCTTGGACATAAACTTCCCCCTTAATCAAAGTATAATATTGTGTTTTGGGTTAAGTAAAAGAACTGCTTTAAGATATATAAAAATCCAACAAAGAATATGGTATAAACAAAATTTAACCTTGTAATTTTATTTTATCATATATGTCTAAAATAGGCAACGCATACTAAACCCCTAGTCTTTTTATAAGCTTTTCCTTCCCAAGAATAGGAATTATTTCAAACAACTCCGGACCGTGTGTTTGTCCGGTTAATGCTACTCTTATCGGCATGAAAAGATTCTTACCTTTTATACCGGTTTCCTTCTGAATTTCTTTAAATACACTCCTGGCATAATCCTCATCAATCAAGGCGGCGTCCTCAACCTTTTGCCTGAATACCTTCAAGAGATCAGGCACATGATCCAATTTCATCATATCTTCGGCTTCCGAGTCCTTTGGCCTCACATTATCATCAAAGAATATGTCTACCTTCCCTGCAATCTCACCGACAAATGATAATTCGTCTTGAACTGTCTTAACTACTTTATTGATCCACTCTTCATCCAAATGGACATCTTCTCTTAAATACCCTTTTTCTATTAAATGTGGTATAGCCAATCCGGTTATCCGTTCGGTTGAAGTGTTTTTGATATACTGTCCGTTCATCCAGTTCAGCTTGTCTATATCAAATACTGCAGGGTTCTTGGATACCCTCTCAAGTGAGAATCTTTTAATCAGCTCCTGTAATGAAAAAATCTCACGTTCTTCTCCGGGTGACCAGCCTAATAATGCTAGAAAATTAACTATGGCTTCGGGTAAATAACCGGCATCCCTATACTGCTCCACCCAGGCAGACCCATGTCTTTTACTCATTTTTGTCCTGTCGCTTCCAAGGATTAATGATACATGAGCGAACTTTGGAGTCTCAAAACCTAAAGCCTTATATATCAGTATTTGTCTCGGAGTATTGGAAAGATGCTCCTCGGCTCTTATGACATGTGAAATCTCCATCAAGCAGTCATCTATTACAACAGCAAAATTATATACTGGAATGCCATCAGATTTTACAATTATAAAGTCTCCTATACCATTGCTTTCGAATTCTACTAAACCCCTGACCTGATCATCCACCTGTATAATATTATCCTCAGGAACCTTGAATCTTATAGATGGTTTCCTTCCCTCTATCTCAAAAGTCTTTCTTTGTTCTTCTGTAAGGCATCTGCACTTACCCATATATCTGGGCATCTCACCTTTTGCAAGCAGTTCCTGTCTCTCAGCTTCAAGCTCTTCAGAAGTACAATAACAGTAGTATGCCTTACCTTCATTTAAAAGCTTATCTATATATGGCTTGTATATATGTATTCTCTCGGTAGAACGGTATGGTCCATGCTCTCCTCCAGCCCCTATTCCTTCATCCCATTCTATTCCAAGCCACTTTAAATCATTTATTATTACCTGCTCGGATTCGAAAGAAGACCTTGCTAGGTCTGTATCTTCAATTCTTAACAGGAATTTGCCTCCCATCTTTTTGGCAAAAAGATAATTAAATAAAGCTGTCCTGGCACCACCTATGTGTAAATGCCCGGTAGGACTGGGAGCAAACCTGACTTTTATATTCTTCATATCAACACCTCTTCCTCAGTTTTCTTTCCAGAGGCCTTTTTTCTGCTCTCTGGCCTTTTTTTGAAGCTTCAGGAATTCTTTCTGGTACCTTACATTTGGCGGAACGGTCATTACCTGAGCATAGCCCTCCTCCAACAAAGTTCTATTTACCATTCTTCCGTCAGGCAAATAAACGTATGCCAGCAATCTTGAGTATTTGTCCCGCTTCCGGACATCAAATTCGAGTTTAACTTTTTTGTTTTTTAATAGTTTTTTAGTAAAACTTGATGCTTCCTTTCCATACTTCTCAACCGGAGTATCAGGTTTCACACTTTCCGGAGTATTGACCCCAATAAGCCTTACCCTTTCATCAATTGAGTTAATATTAATGATTATTGTGTCACCATCAACAACCCTTGCTACTTCATAATATATATTCTCAGATGACTTTTTTGGGTCCTCAGTAAGTGATTTACTTATATCTGAGTTGTATCCGGGATAATCATTTGAGCATCCAACTGCCGTATTAAGTCCTAAAGCCAGCATTATAACTATTAATATTTTAACAAACGTTTCTATTTTTATCACCTATTAAGATTTATTTTATTACTATAGCAGCTTTGTTTTATTAACCATCAACTCAAATGTATGGTCAAGGAACGCAGCCGCCCGCCTGTTCATCATCATTCTGGTCAGGAAGATTTCAAAGTATTCCATCAACGGGCAAATGCACGTATCAATGGTCAAATCAAGGGTAATAACCTTCCTGCAAATCTTCGTTTATTATTCAGCAACCTCCTGTATAGACATGCATCAATACTAAGCAAACCTGACCCGTTACAGCATTATATCATATAATACTGCCTTTATCATCAAGGCACACTCCACCCTTTTCTTCTGAAGCACACACCCCAGTTCATAAGGCACGCTTATATCACCATTAAACTGCCATGCATTTGCCGTGCATCCTCCGCTGCAGTAAAACTTGCACCAACACTCCTTACATTTTTCCTTGGTAAATATATTTGTATTTCTAAAATCCAGTCTCATATCATCATTAATACTGGAATCCGATACGTTTCCAAGCCGGAAATCTTCATTGCCGGCAAATTGATGACATGGATAAATATCACCCTCGGGTGTTATAGCCAGGTACTCATCTCCGGCCCCGCAGCCTTTAACCCTCTTGGCCACACAAGGTCCGTTGCTCAGATCCATTTCAAAGTGAAAGAAGTCGAATCCTTTACCTTCCTTATGCCTTGTAATGTATTCCCTTGCAAGCTTCTCGTATTCCCTGCAAATGGTCTCCACATCCTCATTTCTTAGTGCATATTCTTTATCTTCGCCAGCTACGACCGGTTCAATTGATATCTGCTTGAAGCCCTGGTCGGCCAGGTGAATTACATCTTCTGCAAAGTCAAGGTTGTAACGCGTAAATGTGCCCCTCACATAGTAATTAGTTTGGTTCCTGGATTCAGCAATGTCTTTAATGGTTGGCAGTATTTCGCTATATGTACCGGACTTGTCCACCCTGTATCTTACTTTGTCGTTTACCTCTTGCCTTCCATCAATGCTGAGAACCATATTATAGATATTCTCATTTATAAATTGCTTGATTTCATCGGACATGATAGTAGCATTGGTAGTCAGAGTAAATCTTATATTTTTACCAAACTCTTTTTCTCTTTCTCCGGCATAGACCATTACTTTTTTAATAACACCGAAGTTAAGAAGCGGTTCCCCTCCAAAGAAGTCAACCTCAAGATTCTTTCTATTACCTGACTTTGCGAGTATTAAATCAATTGCTTTGGCTGCCACTTCGAAAGGCATTAAAGCCCTTGAGCCTCCAAAATCTCCCGTGGAAGCAAAACAATATTCGCACCTTAAATTGCAGTCATGTGCCATATGTAAACAAAGCGCCTTAACTATATTAGGCTGGTTATTTGTTTTGTAGTAGTCTCCGTAAGGGTCTTGAGAAAATAATAATCCTTCCTCGGTGAGGGCTTTAATTTCTTTTAGAGCTTCTTCTGCTTCTTCATGGTTATATTCCTGTGATAATAATTTAAGTACTTGGTTTTCTTCATACTTTTGCATATAATCCACTGCTGCAAAGGCAATATCATCCAGTACATGTACTGCCCCACTATATACATCAACAACTATGTTGTATCCATTAAGTAAAAAACTGTGAATCATTTGATTGCTCCTTGTTTATCTAATGTTCTTTTAATGGAAATTATATCATGCTATGACTAACGGTACAAGTAAACATAAGGAAAACCATAGGTTTTCCTTTTACCTTTCATGCTATCTTTCAGTATTTCATACTGGTCCTGAGAAAACACCTTTTACTTTTTTTATGTTTCTTGTTATAGCTTCTAAAGCAGTTTCTAGGAAACCACCTCTTCGGCGGTTTCCTGCTACCTTCCACCCGCGGGTTCCCTATGCTCCTCGATTAGAGATTCAATATTTTACGGAAGAGTGGAGGGGGAAACTTGCTAGGAGGGTAAGTTTAATGGCTATCAGACATGGATGTCTGTTAGCCATGCCCCTGGAGGGATGGAGTAAAATATATGAAGCTCTTTGCAAGGAATTCAGGGATTAAGCAGAGAGGATTCCAAAAGGAGTACGAAGGGTGCTCCTTTTGAAAACTGCTTTAGAAGTACTAAAAGAAGTATATGCATATAAAAATAGAGACTTTCAAGCCTCTATTTTTATGTACCCTTAATTATTCTGACAAGTTTGATTTGCAACTGTGCATGAAGTCTTGCAAGCCGACTGGCAGGATGCCTGGCACTCACCGCAGCCGCCTTTTTTCATGCTGTCACTGAGTGTGCTCTTATTAATGGTTTTTATGTGCTTCATTATTATCCCTCCTTAGTAATCTGGAAATAATTATATCATAGCTTATCACGATTTTCATAGATACTGCCTCTTCTTGAGATTAATCCCTACAATCCCGCCTAACGCTCCGGCCAGCATTCCGGAGATGAACATGATTATCACGTACTGACCCACCCTGAAGTCGGTTACGGTAAAACTGCTAATCAAGTAAAGTATCAACATGTAAGTGAGTCCTGCAACCGCTCCGTTCAGCCATCCCCTGGTTCGTACTCTTCTGGCAATACTGGTACCTGCAAACATGATGCTAATTAATGTTCCTACTAAAACCGCCGAAGGTACCATTGTCTCCGGGAATTCTGTGTAAGATAAGACTATGGCCAATGCAAGAAAGATAATTAAAGTAATTATGTATGCCAAACCTACACATTTTAATATGCCTAATAAGCTAATACTATTCTCAGAAACTACATTTTCGCTGATTCTCTTCATAAAACCTCACCCCAAATGTTTGTATATCCAATACTAAATTTATTACGGGGCAAGGAATTTTATTCCATAAACATGCTTAGGAATGATGAAATAATAAATTCCCATTTTTAAACTGGCTATTTCCCGTCAATACTGCGTTGTCGTCAGTTGCAATAAAACAATTATTACGCCTTCCTCCGCCTTGTCTTGACGAAAAATATCTCACTTTAAAATCGGGTTTTATTATTTCATCATTCCTTATTTAACTCTTCTTAATGGAATTTATTTATTGTTATCTACCACTTCTTTTACAGCCCATCTTAGAATACTGATCTTTATCTTCTCCGGTTTAGCTTCAATTGTAAGATTGTCGTCATTTATATTGACTATTTTTCCTATCATCCCTGCAAATGTTACTATCTTATCCCCAACCTTAAGCCCGCTCTGCATTTCCTGTGTCTGCTTTTCCCTCTTCTTATGAGGCATTATTACGGTTGCATAAAAGAATACAAAGATTAACAGCATCATTATAATGGTTACAATATCATTATAGTTCAAATTTATTCCCTCCCTTCATATCCATATTTTACATAAAACTCCCGCCTGAATTCAAGTAGTCTTTCCTCTTCAATTGCCTTTCTTACTTTTTCCATTAAACTTATTAAAAATCTTAGGTTATGGATAGTTGTAAGTCTTATGCCTAGGATTTCCTCCGACTTTATAAGATGCCTAATATATGCCCGTGTAAAATTTTTGCATGTATAGCAGTCACATTCAGAATCAAGCGGTAAAAAGTCTTTCTCATATACTGCATTTCTTATTACCACTTTTCCCTCCGAGGTCATTGCTGTCCCATTCCTAGCCACCCTGGTAGGAAGGACGCAGTCAAACATATCTACTCCCCTTATTACGCCTTCTATTAAATAATCCGGCGTACCTACCCCCATTAAATATCTGGGTTTATTTTCCGGCAGAAGAGGAACAGTATAATCAAGCACCTCATACATAAGCTCAGCAGGTTCGCCCACACTCAATCCGCCAATTGCATATCCCGGGAAATCCAACTCCACTAATTGTTTTGCGCTTTCCTGCCTCAAGTCTTTAAAGGTTACACCCTGCACAATTCCAAATAATGCTTGTTTTTCAGTATTCTTATGAGCTTCCTTACACCTTTGGGCCCATCTTGTGGTTCTCTCCATTGCTTCCTTTGCATAATTATATTCACTAGGATACGGGGCGCATTCGTCAAATGCCATAATTATATCGGCTCCCAAAGCATTTTCTATTTCTATAGCTTTTTCAGGGGTAATAAAATGACTTGAACCATCAAGATGGGATTTAAATGTTACTCCTTCTTCTTTAATCTTTCGCAAATCACAAAGGCTGAACACCTGAAAACCGCCGCTATCGGTTAAAACGGCTCCATCCCAATTCATAAAGCTATGCAGACCTCCGGCCTGTTTCACAATGTCATGTCCCGGCCTTATGTATAAGTGATATGTATTGCTAAGTATAATCTTTGCACCTATTTCCTCCAACTCATAAGGTGCCATGGCTTTAACCGCAGCCTGCGTACCAACCGGCATAAATACGGGAGTATCAAAAGTACCATGAGGAGTATGTACCCTGCCTAATCTTGCTTCCGTCCTTGAACATTTTTTTATCAGTTCGTATTTTACTGCCATATTTCCTCCTTACGTTAATAAGCTGAATACTACGCTGCGTCTACTAAGGAAAACAATTTCTGGAGGATAGTTTCACCTGACCCTAAAGGAATACATCTGAGGAAAATGCCGTTAGACTACCCTAGAGACGTTTCCCCAAAAGGCACTTTTCCGATGCTATTGAAAATAGCCGGAAGAAATTGTTTTCCTTAACTATTATGTGATACTCATAAAATTAGCATTGCATCCCCAAAGCTGAAAAACCTGTATCTTTCCTTAATAGCCTCTTCATAAGCCTTTATGACATTTTCCTTCCCTGCAAAAGCGCTCACAAGCATCAAAAGTGTCGACTCAGGCAAGTGAAAATTTGTAATCAATACATCAATAATCTTAAACTTATAGCCCGGATAAATGAAAATATCAGTCCATCCATTGGCCGGGCTGACCCTTCCCTCAGTATCAGATATAGTTTCCAATACCCTGCATGCCGTAGTACCTACTGCCACTACCTTTCTTTTTTCCTGCTTTGTACTGTTTATTATCCCGCAAGCATTTTCTGATATATCAAAGTATTCAGAATGCATTTTGTGTTCTTCTATCGTGTTTACTTTTACTGGCCGGAATGTCCCCAACCCAACGTGCAGTGTAATATAAGCTATTTTTATACCTTTTTTTTCTAATTTGCGCAGTAATTCCCCTGTAAAATGCAGTCCTGCTGTAGGGGCAGCTGCAGAGCCATCATATTTTGCGTATACTGTCTGGTAACGTTCTTTGTCTTTGAGTTCTTTCTTTATATATGGGGGAAGCGGCATTATTCCGACTTTATCAAGCACGTTTTCAAACAATCCTTCATACTTGAATCTGACTACCCTGTTACCACCTTCCACTTCATCTGCAACTTCTGAAAACAGCTGGTTATCGCCAAAAACAAACTTAGCGCCTTTTCTGGCTTTTCTCCCCGGCTTAACCAATACTTCCCATATATCTTGTCCGACTTTTTTCAAAAGAACGAATTCAATCCTGCCGCCCGAACCAAGTTTGGTTCCATATAACCTGGCCGGTATAACCCTCGTGTCATTTAAAACCAGGCAGTCTCCTTCTCTCAGATAATCAATTATATCTTTAAACCTTTTGTGTGTAATTTGACCATTACTCTTCCCTAGTACCAAAAGCCTTGACTCGTCCCTGTTTTCTAAAGGATCCTGGGCAATTAGTTCTTCCGGAAGGTAATAATAAAATTCTTTAAGCTCCATAGTTCATTCCTAACTTAAGTGTTTTAATTTCATCCGGAATCAAATTGTGTTTATGCTGGGGTAGTACTTCATATAATGCTTCTATTATAAAGTCTTCACGTAAAACCTTGGTTTTATCCAAAAGTTTACCAATTAGCACCATATTGGCCATTTTGGGGATACCCATTTCAGCTGTCATCTGAGTTGCAGGTATCTCCACAACTTGTATGTCTCTTCTCGACGGTTTCTCCGTAACGGCAAGACTATCACAGAGCAGAATTCCGCCTTCACTAACTGCAATTTCGTATTTATCAAATGCAGGCTTACTCATAACAATAGCAACCCGAGGGTTTGTAATAAATGGCGATCCGACCGGTTCATCAGATATTACAACATGACAGTTTGAAGTGCCTCCTCTTTTTTCCGGGCCGTAAGAAGGCAGCCACGACACATACTTATCCTCAAGCACTGCCGCATAAGCCAGAAGCATTCCTGCTGCCAGTATTCCCTGACCTCCAAAACCGGATATTATTATTTCATAAGTCATTTTCCTATTCCCCTAACCTTACAAAAGTAATCTACTCCTTAAATACCCCAAGCGGATACTGGGGTACCATCTTTTCTTCAACCCACTTTAGTGCATCTACAGGGGTCATACCCCAGTTGGAAGGACAGCTTGAAAGCACCTCAACCAGGGCAAATCCCTTACCCTCAGTCTGAACTTCAAAAGCTTTTTTTATTGCCTTTTTAGCGTTCAGTACATTCTTTACATTATGGGTAGAAACCCTTGCTATATAAGCCGTACCCTCCAAAGTGGAAAGCATTTCGCATACCTTTATCGGATACCCATTACTCTCTACATTTCTTCCATATGGTGTGGTTTCTGTAATCTGGCCAATCAGTGAAGTTGGCGCCATCTGGCCATTTGTCATCCCGTAAATGGCGTTATTAACAAAAACAACTGTAATCCTTTCTCCCCTTGCCGCCGCGTGTACTATTTCAGTGGTTCCAATTGCAGCAAGGTCTCCATCTCCCTGATATGTGAAAACTATGTTATCCGGATTAACCCTTTTTACTCCTGTTGCAACTGCCGGAGCCCTGCCATGTGAAGCTCCAATCATATCACAGTTGAAAAAATCATATGCAAATACTGCGCAGCCCACAGGAGCTACTCCAATAGTCTTACCTTCGATACCCAATTCATCAATAGCTTCGGCAACCAGTCTGTGGATAATTCCATGCGTGCATCCCGGGCAGTAGTGCATTGATATATCTATTAAAGATTTAGGTCTTTCAAATACTTTCTTCATAACAAGCTCCTTTATGAAACGGCATTCTTTACTACATCCAGTATGTCATTTTTCATGGGGACCATTCCCCCGGTCCTGCCGTGAAAATACACCGGACGCTTGCCATTAACCGCTAGTCTGACATCTTCCAACATTTGCCCTGTACTCATTTCTACAACTACAAAAGCTTTAACCTTATCAACCAATTGATTTATCGGATTAGACGGAAAAGGCCACAATGTAACAGGTCTAAACAAGCCTGCTTTTATCCCTTCCTGATTAGCCAGTCTTACTACTTCTTTTGCCATTCTTGCAACTGATCCGTATGATACCAGTATAATTTCTGCATCCTCACAATTATACATTTCATAGCCGGCTTCTCTTTCCTCTATCCCTGCATATTTATGCTGCAATCTGGTATTATGTTGTTCCAACTCATCTCCAACAATATATAGAGAGGTAATTACATTATGCGGCCTTCTGCACTTGGTTCCGGTTGCAGCCCAATCCTTTGGAGAAAGGCTGCCCTTTTGAGAAGGCTTTATTTCCATTGGCTCCATTACCTGTCCAAGATGTCCGTCAATCACTATCATAACCGCAGTTCTGTAAGTATCTGCAAGGTCAAATGCTTTATATGTTAAATCAAATATTTCCTGAACCGAAGAAGGAGCCAAAACTATATTTTTATAGTCCCCATGGCCGCCGCCCTTTACAGCCTGAAAGTAGTCGGCTTGAGACGGTAATATTCCTCCAAGACCAGGCCCCCCCCGCATTACATTTACAATTACACACGGCAGTTCACAACCAGCGATATAAGAAAGACCTTCCTGCATCAAACTTATGCCTGGACTTGACGAAGATGTCATAACCCTAGCCCCGGCACTGGCAGCACCATAGACCATGTTAATTGCAGAAATCTCACTCTCTGCCTGTAAAAATACACCCCCTACCTCCGGCATCTTACTTGCCATATAGGCAGCAATTTCGGTTTGGGGGGTGATAGGATATGCAAAATAATGCCTGCAGCCTGCTTGAATGGCAGCCTCTGCAATTGCTTCATTTCCCTTCATAAGTACCTTCTTTGACATTTAAACCTCCAAACTACTTTTCTACTTCTATAGCTACATCCGGACACATAATTGCACAAAATGAACAGCCGGTGCATTCATCTTGATTGGTAATACAAACCGCATAGAATCCCTTTTTATTAATTTTACTCTTATCAACTTTAATTATATGTTTTGGACAAAACTCAATACAAAGCTTACACCCTTTGCATCTATCTTCACGAAAACTAACTTTAGGCATACACAATTCCCCTAATATCGAATTAAGTCATTTATCCGTACTTCTTTCTACTTTTCCTTAACAATTTTGCTATTCTTCTTCCAGAATGAATTTTCTTTATTATAATTGTCTATTTCTCCTTTTTCAAGTTCATTTAAGAAGTTTTCGATTATTCTATTATTTAGAATATCTGTATCAATAAAATTTACCGTATACATTTTTCCATTTTCCAGTTCCTCGATCCTATTAATCTTAGCAGTTGTCCTAAATGTAATATTCCCTGAAAGTAATAACTCGAGGTATAAATTATCTTCACTTTCAATAGAAGTCTTAGAAATAAAAGTAATTGCATCCTTGGAAATTTTTTTGACTATTGCAAATACGCCTTTATCTTTAGGCCTAGGTTTAACAACACAACCTAAAAAAGTACCATAGTCTTTGGTTTTTGTAAATTCTTCAATTTTGCTTATCTTGTGAATCTGAACTGTAATCCTTTGAGGAGAGTCAGACTTTATCCTTGAAACCCACCCCTCTAATAAATACTCTGAGTTATCATTTAAGTATTGGCATTCGATTGAGTCACCAATTGCCAAAAACTCATCCAGATAAATATCATCTTGTCTAATATCAATATCTATTATAGATTCATATATTTTATGCAAAGTATTTAGTACCCAATCCTGCTTTGAATTAAATCTGGTTTTTATCGGGCTACCTTCTTTTAGAACCTTTATCAGACTGCCTTCTTGCATTAACATATCACCCCCTGAAATTTTTAGGTCCTACATTAACATAAAGATATAGTTTTGCCCTTTGAAATTCGTCATTTCATAAAGTCTCTACACTTAGTCTATTCCCAAGGATGCATAACCTTAATTTTATGAATAAGGATATTTTTCCCTATGGATTGTGGCAGTTGGCCTAAAAGATGCTCATTAGCACATGTGAAAGCAACTGGAATGTTGAGTTGTCTGCTAACTTGCTCAAGGATACTTTGTCCTTCAATAATATGCTTGGCATCCGTTTCTAAGGATAAGTTTGAATTATTAACAAGAGCTGTAACCCTGATTTTGGATGTCTCCTCTATTTGCCGTATCATAGACTCTATTTTTCGAGGAGAATCTGTTCCAGGCCTATGTACGTTAATCACACAGTAGACCCTATGCTTGTGAGTTATAATATATTCTCTGTAACCTGCCAGGATTCTAGCTCCTATATCATCACCACCAACATCTAATATTGTTCTGGAATTCTTCTCATTCAGCAGAAACGGAATATTATGAGGTATTGATGGCATTTCAAGGTTACTTCCTGCATATCTGGATGCAACTACGTTAATATTCAAACGGCTGAGATGATGTGTAAAATCTACTGTTCTGAAAAAGGGATTAACAATGTCCATGTCTATTATGTTTATTCTTTGAACATACTTTTTTAACTCTAATGCAAAGTTTACAGCAACCTCTGTTTTACCGCTTCCAAAGTGTCCTGCAAAAATATATACCTTGAAGTTTCTAAATTCACTTATCATTATATCACCTGAAAAGAAATAACGCCTATAAGGCAAGCCTGATTTAATGTCAAGAACAACAAATACATTAATATGCCATTGAATTACTATGTATTGCTAATTATATCGTTAAATTACTTCATATTCCATTAATCAGATCTTTTACTACTTCGGCTGCAATTATAAGCCCCGCTGCCGATGGAACAAACGATACGCTTCCCGGTATCTGTCTTCTTTTTGTACAAGTCCTATCTTTTTTGGGACAAATACAGTTTGTATGACAATCACCATCTAAGTCTAGGGGCTTTATCGGCACCTCTTTTGAATATACTACTTTTAAAGCGTCTATATCCCTTTTCCTAAGTTCCTTCCTCATTACCTTGGCTAAAGGGCATATAGTAGTATTATATATATCGTCAACCTCTAACATATCAGGACTTAACTTATTTCCCGCCCCCATTGAACTAATAATTGGAATACCTTTATCTTTTGCTCGTACTATAAGGTCTATTTTGGATGAAACAGTATCTATAGCATCAATTATATAATTATATTCTTCATTTATCAATTGGTCTGACGTTGCCTGGTCGTAAAACATCTCAAAGGTTTCTACATTGGCTTTAGGATTTATATCAAGAATCCTTTCCTTCATTACCTCTACCTTGGGTTTGCCTACTGTTTTTTTAGCAGCATGAATCTGCCTGTTAATATTGGTCAAACATACACAATCATCATCAATGATGGTAAACCTCCCTACTCCGCTTCTCACCAAACCTTCAACAGCGTAGGAGCCTACGCCTCCTATCCCAAATACAGCTACCCAGGAATTATTCAGTTTTTCCAACGCCCTGGTGCCTATTAGCATTTCAGTTCTTGAGAATGCATGCAGCATACGTTTTCTTCTCCACATAAAGAGAGGTATCCTTAAAGATACCTTCTTCCCCCAATAATATATTCAAACCCATACTAGAACTCATCCCCACTTTGCCGTGATCCATGTTATTTACGATAACCCGCCCTCGCAGGTGGGTGCCGCTCAAGTGTTTTACATGTCCCTTGATTATATGCAGGGCATATGCGCCACATCTGAAGAAAGGCTCCCAAAGTATTTGCAAAAGTTCGAAACTAACACTATTCACGAGCTAAGCAGGGAACAAATTGTTTTTCCTTAATATTAATTATAACATACGCCAGAATCTTTTTCAAGTATTGACAACCCTGACCATTTACCGCATTTATCTCCCCATCGTGCAATAACCTTGCCATTTTGCATAATCTCAATAACTTCACATAGATTGGAGCAACCGCTGCATTCTATACTCTTTGCTCTATAGTCGGTCTCAGCTAGTTCAAATCCCTTAAATTTTGTATCATGACTGCCGGTCATTTTCCGTTTGGCTAAGCAGGCTGCTCCAACAGCTCCCATAACATCGTAATATTTCGGTATGACTAGCTTTTTACCCAAAGCCCGTTCAAAAGCAGATACAATTCCTACATTTGCCGCTACTCCACCCTGGAAGACTACAGTATCTTCAATATGTTTACCTTTGGCTAGATTGGACAAATAGTTTCTTACTAACGCTTCACATAAACCATTTATTATATCTTCAATACTATGACCGGTCTGCTGCTTATGAATCATGTCTGATTCTGCGAATACAGCACATCTTCCCGCTATTCTTACAGGATTTTGAGATTTTAAAGCATAACTTCCAAATTCATTAATTGAAATTTCAAGCCGTGCAGCCTGCCTGTCTAAAAATGATCCTGTCCCTGCTGCACATACGGTATTCATAGCAAAGTCGGTTACTACACCGTCTTTCAAAATTATTATCTTTGAGTCCTGTCCCCCAATTTCCAATATCGTCCTAACGTCCGGTACAAGCTTTAATGCTGCTACGGCATGAGCAGTAATTTCATTCTTGATAACATCAGCACCTACCAGGACCCCTGCCAGTTGTCTCGCACTTCCGGTTGTTCCAACACCCCATACCGGTAAATGCCCGTATTTCTGTGCAAAGGTTCTCATCCCCTGTTTAATGGACCTTATTGGCTGACCGCCTGTCCGGATATATAGTTTGTCAATTATTTCATCATTGTTATCTATCAATACAAAGTTTGTACTAACCGATCCTACATCAATTCCAAGATAATATTGGTGTTTCATTAATATTTTCCGTCTCCCTTCTGCTCTGCAATAAATCAACAAATGCCTCTATTCGCGTTATAAATCCCTCTTCTCCAGTCATCTCATCCACTATAAGAGTTAATACCGGTATTCCCTGCTCCCTGCTAATGGTAGGCAAAATGCTGTCTGCAACTATCTCCGGCATACAGGTAAGCGGGTATATTTGTATTACTCCATCAAAGCCTTTCCTACAGTAAAGAATTGAGTTTCCAATGGTTTCCTGGGCATGCCCCCCAATCATGGCGCCTAGGTATGGTTTGGCAGCTTCCTTAAAAGCAGTATTCTTATTCAAAAATAATACCTTCTTTACGATATGCTCTTTAATCCAATAGCTAAGCATTATAGATCTATCCACTTCTATACCCATATACCCTAACTTTTTTTCCATATTAAAATTGGTAAAGGGCTCGATGATTGAATAAATCTCTCCAACTATCCCAACCCTAATTGGACTAAAATCCTTTTTCAATTGGATTCCCAATAGCTTCTGCCCGGTATCTCTAATTAGCGCCCCAATCTGTTCAGATCCCTTTACACCGGCAACACTATTAAGAAAATCGGAATAGATTCTATCCGTTTCACCCTTGATTATTTCCCGCGGCCTGGTCTTAAATGTCAGTCTTTCAAGCTCATCCACATAGTGAGCTATCTTGATGGCATCCTTTACAGCTCTAATAATCTTGAAATAGCTGCTTCCATTTGATAACTTCTTAACCCTATTAATAAACTCTCCGACCTGCCCTTTGGAGACTTCAAGAATAACTACATCGACCTTAAAACCATTATCCATTAAAATCTCCTGATGCATCTCCCCATAATATCCAAGTCTGCACGGACCAAATCCTCCAACCATAAGTATGGTATCTGCTCCCTGTTCAATAGCCTGAACAAAATTTCCTATATTTAACTTGAGCGGTAAGCATGCCATCTCCGGACAGTATTTGATACCTATTTGAAGGTCCTTTTTACTGTTTCGCGGAGGTATTACGTAATCAACCCCCAGTGAATCCAGGAGAGCCTTAGTCAAAATAAAAGTGTTACCCATATGTGGAAACGTAATTTTCATTTCTGCTCCTCCATCTTATCATATCAATAAAAGCCTCCACCCTGGTATCAACTCCCGCTTCACCGGTATGCTCATCCAGCACAAACACTGTAAATGGAATGCCTGCCTCCCTTGCTCTTCTCTCCACCATATCACAAATAAAAGAGTCCAATCCGCAGCCAAATGACATTATATATATGATTCCATGTATGTCTTTTCTCTCAATAAAATACATTGCTGCTCCTAAAATTCTTCTACCAAAAGTCCAAAACATTTTCTTTCGAAGAGTTAAAGCTTTTTTATTCAGAACTTCTTCATCCAGCATCTCCGGGGTAATACTATTAACCATACTCTTCTCCAGCTTCTTTATGATGTTCATATTGACGTAAGAATCATATATGTTATACGGATGCCCTAATAGACCTACATTTAGGTAATTAAAATTCTGTATTGTCTGTCCCTTTGAATTTTTATCAATTATCCAGCCGGGTATCCCCCCTCTAAACTGCTGCTTATTATTCAGATAAGCTTGTGTAGCCTTTTTATATGCTTTAATTATTTTCCCTGTATGAGGGCAGAAGTATTTCCCTATATCTCTAATTGAGTTAAATATCCTTGAAAATGAATCTCTTACGTTTATTTCGGTAGAAATAATATGTGGAAGACCCTCTATAGAACTTTTTATCATATCCGGCAAGCCGCCAAACTTTGGACAAATATATTCCCCTTCCGCAATACTGGTAAGTCTGGGAATGAATATGTAATCCACCTTCGTTTTAAGATCAATTACATGTCCGTGAAAAACCTTTACCGGCAGACAAGCTTCATCAATACATACCCTTACCCCTTCATCAACTATAGTTTTTGTAGTTCTTTCCGAAATTATTACCTTTGCTCCAAGTTCCTCAAAAAAAGTTTTCCAGAATGGGTAGTATTCATAAAAAAATAGTGCCCTAGGCATACCAACTTTCAGCATCAAATCACCTCCACCGATATTATTTACTTATGAACGATGGTTAATACATACTGATATTCACATGAATAAGAGCATAAAAAATGCACCCTCATTTTGAAGGTGCATTTCTTATGCTCTTATTCGGCAAAATCAAATTCATCCTGAGCTTGAGCCTTAAACTGTTCAAAAACCGTATTAAGTTCTTTCTCATCATCTATACTTGAGAAAACATCATCACCATTTTCATCCTGGTCAACACGAAGTATTAAAACTTCTTCTACCGGTTCCGTATCATTTTCTTGAACCGGTAGAAGTACAACATATTCCTTATCGTCCATTTCAACAGTGTCAAGATATTCAAACTCTGTCTCATTCCCTTCCTCATCCATAAGTACTACAACATCATCTCTTTCTTCGCTCATTTTATACACCTCTCTTTTAAATTAATTTTATTATCTATCTGATTGAGTCAAGATATCCCTGTAAAATGTATGTAGCAGAAATTGTATCAATTATTGCTTTCTTTTTAGTTTTTTTTACATTTGTCTCAATCATAACCTTTTGTGCTGAAACGGTGGTTAACCTTTCGTCCCATTTTATCACAGGCAAACCAAATTTGTCTTCAATTTTTTTTATAAATTCATTAGTTTTTTCCCCCCGGGGCCCAATAGTACCATTCATATTTCTTGGAAAACCAATTACTATCCGTTCTATACTATAATACTTGATAAATCCGCCTATCCGTTCAAGTACACTTTTAATTCCATTTCTGGCATCTACAGTCTCAACCCCTTGAGCAGTCCATCCAAATGGATCGCTTACGGCAAATCCTATTCTACTATCCCCATAATCTATTCCTAAAATTCTCATTGTTCCTCCCTTAAAACGAACTGAATACTCCCGGAAACTCCGAGGCCTTGATACAGTAATTCTTTCTAATTACCAACTTGGTTTTTACATCACAGACCTTCCGAGAGTACTCCGAACTTTCCTGGATTATTAAAAATTCCTGCTTATTATATCATAAACAGGAACTTAAACAATCTTATTCTCTTATACCATTTCTTTTCTTTATCGTGTCAATCGAAGCTTAAATATTACTTTTCTAAATAATTTCTCAATAGTTCCTCCAGAATTTCATCTCTTTCAAGCTTCATTATCATACTCCTGGCATTGTTGTAATTAGTGACATAAGTAGGATCTCCTGACAGCACATAACCTATTATCTGGTTAATTGGATTGTAGCCTTTCTCTTTCAATGCCTGATATACTGAAACAAGAATCCCCCGGGTTTCATTAGCCTTTTCCTTATCTACTTTAAATTTGACTGTATCAGTTATTGACATTGGTCTCACTCTCCTTACTCAGAATGCAGAGAAAAGCTCTCTTAACACTAATATTAATATATTACAAGTTTTTATGCAACAAAATAAATTTAATTTAGTATCACTAAGCTACTTCCACCCTATTTCTACCATTCTGTTTAGCTCTATACAATGCGACATCGGCACTCTTTATGGCTGCATCAAGGTTTCCACCTTGCTGGAAGGTGCTCATTCCATAACTAACAGTTACATTTAATGTTTTACTTTCAGTTACATAGAATTTGATGCTTGATATTACTTCCCGTATTTTTTCAATCTTTAGTTTGCATACTCCGATATCTTTTCCCGGAAACAAAATAACAAATTCTTCACCGCCAAACCTAACAAAAACATCGTCTTCCGAAAGATACTTTTGAGTAGTATGTGCAACATTGATTAAAACCTTATCTCCCACATCATGGCCATAGGTATCATTAACTTTTTTAAAGAAATCAATATCAAACATAACAACAGTTGAAGCAGCATATTTATCTATTGCAGCTTCACCCTTGCTGTAAAGATAATTCCTATTATGAAGCCCTGTTAATTTGTCACTTACTGCCATCTTCTCTATAGTTGACTGGTAATTGCTGTTTTCCAATATTAAGCTCAGGTTATTTTTTAATATGCTTAGCTGAACTTTCTCTAGTCTATCAAAAGCATTGGGTCTGGTGTCCTCTAATAACCAATAACCTGCATAAGCCTCATCCAGAAATAAAGGTAGGAACATAACCGACCTAATACCTCTCTCTTCAGCTTCTGTATACTTAAGACTTGTTCCGGAAGATGCAGTAACATATTTAGGCACATTGGTTTCACAATTATGTTTAAACATAGGCTCTTCTGATAAGTTTTCAAAAATCGGGTAGTGTTTGGGGTCTACATTAGACGCCTTGACCTTATGTTCATCTCCGGAAAAAGAAACAATTGTAGATAGCATTATATCATAGTCTTGAAGAAATATTTTATTAATCTCTTCAAGCTTTTCCTTGGAAGAAACTTTTTTCCCTAAAACCTCCATAATCTTCTGCAGTACAATTATGGTTGAATAATTCCTTTTTAAATTGTTAAACTTATCAATTTGCCTTAATAGAAAAAATATTAAGATAAGAAGAATGACATTAAAAATAATTTGAGAGATTACCATGATAATTCCTCTCGCTACATATTAATTTTGTCAAAACCAGAATTGTCACTATCTGATTTCTTTTTTACAGATATCATTCTTTTGATAGAGCTGAAAATATTCTTGAAGTCTTTCACCTTACTCTTTGAAGGTCCTATTGGATATATACTGGACACTAAGTGTTCAAGGGCCTCTTTAAAGTCTTCAGTAAATTCACCATAGTTAGTCTTACACAGGTATAGTCCCTCTAAATACTTCCTATAATTGTGCTCGTCAAACGGGATAATGTAATAGCTTATGCTCTTGACAAAGAGTTCATCATATATAGTCATCTCCGGATTACTATAGTATGATATCCCTTCTATAACCCTTTTAACAGGTAAAGCACACTTTAAATGTTTATTAATTACTACTTTAGCCTTTTCAAGATTAACCCCCCTGTACTTCAATTCCCTTAAAAAGGAGGTTACAGGCTGCAAATTCAAAATATCCATATCTTGCACAAGGTAAATGTTTTGGCAAAGCTTAAAAAACTCCAACGGAGTATCAAAATCACAATCAATCAGGATGACAGAATGCTTATTTTTAGCCATTTCAATCATCTTCATGTAATCTATATTTTCTTTAGTTATTTGACCGGGAATACCTGTGTATACACTTATGCGATTAACCTCAAGAGGGCAATCTCTTCCCTTCGCCAGGGACATAAGACTTTTAGCAGCAATCTCCCGGTTGTTTTCACTATTAATAGCATAAACAAAATAGGAGTCTTTATTCTTGGTAACGTCGATAATAGCAGTCTTTATACCTCTTCTGGTAAGATAAGCCGCTATTGCATTAATAATAAACGTAGTACCTGCTTTGTGTGCACCTACAAAACAAACAACCTTGCGGTAATCTTTTGGAGTCTCATAGACCTCCCTAATAATTTCTTTTTCTATAACTTCAGTTACTTTGTGTAATCTGGCAGGAACTTCAGTCTGTGGTGGAACTGAAAGCTGCCTGTCATAATGTCCTTGAGGCGCATAAGGTTCCGGTTCTCTTACCGGCCGGGGAATTTCCAGCTCTGTTTCTACCTGCTTATAAGCAGTTTTGGATTCCTCGTATGAATTTGTATCAGAATCATAGCAACCGGTTTGACCAACACCTGACTTAGATCCTCCATAACTTTTTGGAGATCTGGCAACCTCTATACCGTCATCATCTTCAAATGACTCAATGTTCTGCTTAAGCATAGAAGGTGGAACTGCTACAGAGGAAATACTCCTAAACTTCTCACTTCTTTGCATTAGTATCTTTTTTACGTAATCAGGCAAAAAAGTAGAAATAACTTTCAGCTGAACATCAGTATACTGATCGGCTATCCTCTCAAATATCTCAACATACCTCTGCTCGTCCCCTCCAGCACTTTCGTACGCCATAAGAATTCTATTTAATTCGGCTTCATTAACTTCTTCATCCTTTTTGTATGCATCTTCTTCAAGGTCATAATCTATATAACTCTTGGCTTCTTTTTTGGTTCTAGGACTATTTATTAACTTTGTAACCTCTTCTATAGTCCTATCTTCGCCAATCAGCTCATTGTAAACACCTATATTAAACAACCTTCTAATCAGCTTATCGTCTCTTTTTCTTCTTTCTGAACAAATAAAAACAATTACCGCACCATGATTGTCATCTGAAATCTTATCAATAATATCAAAGAAATTATTGTCTATAACCTCATGATTTGATGTAGCGAAAGGTTCGAGTTCCTCATGAATGATAACCCGGTCATAAAAATTAAGCTTTATTTCTTCTATTAAAGCTTTAAAATAATATACATTTTTAATTTCAAGGGTTTCATTATATTCTCTTTGATAATAGTTGCCAATCGCCTCTGAAATGGCATCATTATTTATAGCTATTAATACCTTCATAACATAATCCTTTCGTTACTGAATCATAAGTTAATCATTACCAAAAATATTACCGGAGCAATTTGGGCAATAACAAAAATGGTAAGAGAACCAAACATCAGTAAAGATCCATATTTCTTTCTAGGATAATTTCTGGGACCTAGTACGAAATATATCAATGCCCCTATAATTACACCTATTAGACAAAATGGAGCGCTATTCTTTCGAACTTCGTTCAGCACAACCCATGTAAAATTGTATGTGCCCTTGCTGAGTTTCTCTATATCACTAGTAGCTTCAGGCTTATTTGAATTGTTCATAATATCTACAGCTTCTACGCTTTCCTTTATTTTTCCATCTACATCTGTAGACTCAACAACCTTACTGCCTTGTTTCTTTTGCCTATCTATTTGGTCTGAAATTTTATTGGCTGTTTCATCTGTTGTTCCCAAAGCTAAAGCACTCAATGAGCTTAATGAAACCATTATTGATAGAATGATTATCAAAGCTGCTACTCTTATTGCCATATGTACTTCCCCCTATAACAACTATCTACACATAAATAAACGATAAATTATATTCAAAAATATTTCTAATTATATTTTATACCTTTTTTCGAGTAATAGCAATTGGCTTTTTTAAAGCTTCAGGTATTCTATATTGTTTTTAGCAGGTTAGCCATTTCAACTGCAGTCAAAGCAGCATCAAACCCTTTATTCCCAACCTTTGTACCTGCTCTTTCAATTGCTTGTTCAATGTTTTCGGTGGTAAGCACACCAAATATTACTGGTATGCCTGAATCCAGCCCAACCTTTGCAATCCCTTTTGAAACCTCTGCACAAACATAGTCAAAATGTGGAGTTGATCCCCTAATAACAGCCCCCAAACAAATTATTGCATCATAGCATCCTTTTGCAGCTAACTTCTGCGCCGCTAAAGGTATTTCAAATGCTCCCGGTATCCAAGTAATTTCTATATCCTTTTCCACACAACCATGTCTGACAAGACCGTCTATAGCGCCACCTAACAGTTTGGACGTAATAAATTCATTAAACCTGCTTACAACAATAGCAATTTTTAAGCCGCTTGCCACCAGATTACCTTCATTTGTCTTTATCATAATAATATCCACCCTTTCTAGAAACTAAATATCCAGCATATGCCCCATTTTATTTTTCTTTGTAATAAGATACCTTTTATTGCACTCGTTTTCCGAAATCTGTATAGGAACCCTCTCAACAATTTCCAGTCCATATCCGCTTAGTCCGACAATTTTTTTGGGGTTGTTGGTTAGAAGTCTGATTTTTTTAATACCCAAGTCAACCAGAATTTGTGCCCCTATTCCATAATCCCTGAGGTCAGGCGCAAAACCCAACAATAGATTTGCCTCTACAGTATCCTTGCCCGTATCCTGCAATTCGTAGGCTCGTATTTTATTCAGCAAGCCTATTCCTCTTCCTTCCTGTCTCATGTATAATACCACACCCTTACCAGTGCTATCAATAGCTTTCATAGCAGAGTCAAGTTGAGCTCCACAATCGCACCGCAAAGACCCAAATGCATCTCCGGTCAAGCACTCGGAATGTACCCTCACAAGTACAGGTTCATCAGGATTATCAAAAATTCCTTTAGTGAGAGCAAGATGGTGTTCTCCATTAATAATATTTTCATAAGCTATTACCTTAAATTCTCCATTAGCAGTTGGCAGGTACGCATCTGCAACCCTTCTTATAAGTTTCTCTGAAGTTCTCCTATACTTTATCAGGTCAGCTATGGTTATTATTTTCAGTCCATGTTTCTGAGCAAACTGTTTTAGTTCTCTTACTCTAGCCATTGAACCATCTTCATTCATTATTTCACATATTACGCCTGCAGGACTTAGTCCGGCAAATTCGGCAAGGTCAACCGCTGCTTCAGTATGCCCTGCACGTTTCAGTGTACCCCCTTCTTTAGCGATCAGAGGAAAAACATGTCCTGGTCTTAGGAAATCAGATGGTTTCGCATTTGGGTTTACTATCTCTGCAATGGTCCGGGCCCTCTCGAATGCAGAGATTCCCGTAGTAACAGAAGCATGATCTACCGTAACAGTAAACGCCGTACCCATATGGTCATTATTTTTATTGACCATTAGCTCAAGCTCGATTTCTTTGGCTCTGGCTTCTGTTACAGGTACACATATCATTCCTCTTGCAAACTTGGCCATAAAGTTGACAGCTTCGGGTGTAACCTTCTCAGCCGCCATCACCAGGTCTCCTTCATTCTCTCTGTCTTCATCATCAATCACTATAACCATTTTGCCCCGCTTTATATCTTCAATGGTTTCTTCAATAGTGTTAAACTCTATATCCATCCTTATCGCCTCCAGCTTATATGAATCCGTTCTGCTGCAGAAAAGCCATGTCTATGCTGCTATAATTGTGAGTTGATGTATCCTGACCGGGCTTAAGCAATTTTTCTATGTACTTTGCTATTATATCACACTCGATATTCACCTTATGGCCAACCTTCTTATGCCCTAGTGTTGTAAGAAACCGTGTTGTCGGGATAAGTGATACTCCAAAACAATCTTCCTCTACATATGCTACTGTAAGACTGGTGCCCTCAACTGCAACCGAGCCTTTCATCACTATGTATTTCATAACATATTCAGGTGCCTCAATTATTATCCACACAGCATTTTGCTCTTCCCTAATCTGCCTTATTACACCTACATCATCAATATGCCCGCTTACTATATGCCCACCCAGTCTTCGTTCTAAGCTCAAGGCCGGCTCCAGGTTAACCTTATTTCCTGATTTTAATTCTGACAAACTGGTTCTTCTTAAAGTTTCAGGCATAACATCAGCACCGAACCAACCATGTCCAAGTTGCGAAACAGTAAGGCATATTCCGTTTATAGCAATACTATCTCCCAATTTAATATCTTCCAATACTTTGCTGCACTGTATTCTTAATTTATTAGTGTTTTCCGAAAAATCAGCACCCTTTACAACACCCATTTCCTCCACAATTCCTGTGAACACATGCCTCCCCCTTCCGTATTTCAAACAATTCATGAGTATATCCTTCAACTAATATATCATTTCCTATGGTTCGCGTAGATATATTTTTAAGTTTAACTGACTGCTCTATAGAACTAAAACCTTCCCCTTCAATAGGAGTCAAAGCCTCTCTTCCTCCTATAATTAAAGGAGCAATAAATATCATAACCTTATCGACAATACCCTCCTTTAAGGCCGAAAAACCTATTTCTCCTCCCCCCTCCAGTAGAATACTGTCTATTTCCAGTTCACAAAGTTTATCCATTAGGCAGCTAAGGCTGAGGACATCATTATTTTCCGGAACCTTCAGTACTTTAGTCCCTAAACACTCAAGCCCTCTTACTCTGTCAGCATCAACGTATTCTGAAGTAGCTACAATAATATCCGTATCGGAATCCTTGTTAAACACATTGCTATCCAAAGGTACCCTTCCTGTTCTATCCAATATTATTCTTACTGCATTTCTGGATTTGCCCTCAAGTCTGGTTGTCAAACTTGGATTATCTCTCATCAGTGTGTTTGTACCAACCATTATTGCCGCTGCCCTATTCCTTAGGTGATGAACATATCTTCTTGACTCCTCACTGGTAATCCACTTGGACTGGCCCGTAGAGGTACATATCTTTCCATCCATGCTCATTGCCGTTTTTAGAGTCACAAACGGTCTTTTATGCGTAATATATTTAATAAAAATCTCGTTCAGTCTTTTTGACTCGTTTTCCAAAACTCCTACTGTTGTCTGTATGCCCGCTTGCTCTAACATCTTAATTCCTTTTCCTGCTACCAGCGGGTTTGGGTCTTTCATCCCAATTACTACATTCGATATACCGGATTGTATTATGGCATTAGCACATGGCGGGGTATGGCCAAAGTGAGAACATGGTTCAAGGTTAACATATAAAGTCGCTCCCCTTACATCCTGAGTAGCATTCTTTAAAGCTGCTGCTTCAGCGTGGTCTTCACCTGGTCTTTCATGAAATCCTTCTCCAATTATCCATCCATCCTTAACAATCACTGCCCCGACAAGCGGGTTTGGATTTGTTGTCCCCCAACCGTTAATGGCCAGTTCCAAAGCCTTTTTCATGTATATTTCATGTAAATATTCCATATTATACTCCTGCTCAAAAATTCATTGACATTATTATTATCTCCTAATTTGGAATTATTTCAATAGAAAAATTAAAGTGGCATTTCTGCCACCTATCTTTCCTTTATTCTGTTGTTATACTATATTAAATAATTCATTAAATTTTTTTTCCAATTCTTCCTCAGAGATTTCTTTATCTTCTGCATTCTGACCAGACTGAGCTTCATACGGATTATAAATCCTCCATTCACCCCTGCTGTTGGCCTTGAGTTCATTATGATCAAGCCTGTTTACTTCAGCCTCCTTAGCTCTGGAGTGTTCATCTATATCAAATTTTCTACACTTTATTGGCTTAATTCCTTTTATCATTATGATTTCTGTCCACAAGTCAAGTCTCTTTAACTCATCAACCGTTATCAGCATCCTGGCCATAGACTGGTCGGATTTAGTCATGGACATATTACTTTTGTCACCGAATATGTTTAATGGAGATGTATGCGGAGTGTTAAGTGACTCGGTCTTCTTGACTATTGTCGCCTCTCCTAAGCTTTTGGATATGTATTCACAAGTTTTAATCGCCTGGCTTCCTAAAAACAATTGAGTATCACAGTTAGAAATTATGTTTTCATAGGTATCCTTGTACAAATCAATTAACTGGTCCAAGCTCTGCAAGATAATACTTATGTTAATTTTTCTACTTCGGCTTGTACTGATCTTTTGGTTGAAGTCCGGTATTCTTCCCGTATTGGCAAACTCATCAAGAAGGAAAAATACCGGCACATCCAAAGAACCGCCATTTTTGTCCGCGGCATCATACAACCTTTGCAAGATCTGACCAAAAAACATGGTTGCTATAAAGTTAAAAGTGCTGTGACTGTCAGGCGTTATACAATAAATGGCGCTCTTTCTTTTTCCCAGGCCTTCAATATCAATGGTGTTGGTGCCCATCAGCGAGGCAATCTCAGGCGTATCAAACGCATTCAACCTTGTTGCCAGCCCAATCAATACGGATGCCCTGGTTTTATCTACTGCCAGTCTAAAGGTTTCGTAGTTTTTTCTTCCCATGTGCTCATAGGGCAATTCCATAAACAGATTATCCATCAGGTCAAAATCCGCTCCGGCACGTACCAGGCTCAGAATGCTGGCAAATGACTGCTCCTCAGGAGGCCGTTTTGATAATATATAGTAAATACAGGCATTTAGTAATGCCCTTTCAGCATGTTCCCAGAACGGATCATTCGAATTAGACCCTGCCCTGGTTGTATTTTCAATGATGGCATGACTTATGATGTCTACATCAATATTAGTCCTGACATGAGCAAGCGGACTGTATGTATCACTACAATCGGGATTCACAAGGTTTAGAACCCTAACATCATATCCATTAGCTTTTAGAAAACCTGATGTCTTATCATAAAGTTCACCTTTAGGGTCGGTAATTACATATGACCCCAACATCTGAAGAATATTAGGCATAACATAGCCCCTGGATTTTCTTGATCCCGCTCCACCAAATATCAGAACATTTTTGTTAATCATTCTGTTATCAATATCCAGATACCTGTTTACCCCTAAAATTATCCCCTTGGTTTTATTTAATAATTCGTACTCATCGCCTTTAGCCCATGAACTGGAACCATGTTCTATATTGTGGTATTCATCCTTGTTTGACCTGATTTTAAATTCTATAAGACCAATGAGGATGAGAATAACAATAACAGCTTTTTTGTTATAGTCAAAATATTTTTGCCTGACTGATTTTTCTTTTATAACCAATCCCAGGATTTTAAACGGATGGACTAGATTAGACATGAAATTTTCTTGAATCATTCCTATCCGGTCAAAGAAATTCATTTTTTGATTAGAATTATTTGGTAAAACCTTAGGTAAAGGCTCATTTTTACTATTGGACTTATTTTCAGTATTAATCTTCTTATCCTGATTCGAGGTTCCCAGTGCCACAGGCTTCTTCTGCTTATCTTCTCCAACTTCGCCTGAAGCTTTTATGTTTTTGTCTGTTTTCTCTGCTTCTGCAGCTTTGATGTTGTCCACCTTGTCAACTGCAGCAGCTAAACTGGCCATAATATATGTGCATATGATAAAGAGCATTATCGAATAAATTATAAGGCGTTTTTTGAATTCTTTTGAGATGGTAATCTTGGGCATATATCGTTGGGCAACCTCCCCATTCCCTCCTTTGTCGTAGTCGTATAAGAAGTCGCAGTAGACACACAGCTCATATGCTTAAGAACTGGAAACGATGTTATGATTATAAGTCATCTTAACTTATAATCAAACAACTAATGCTTATTATCTTGTCCGCATCTCTTGCTCTTTATCTTCCTTACCCTGAACATGGTGCATAGATAAAACACCACGTGCTGGAAAAGCAGGTTTAATTTGTTCTTCTTTTCTTTCATCTTTAGGTTCTTTATTCTTAGCAGGCATATCCATTTCCTGCACCTGAACAGGTAACTCTTGAATAGGTGCTCTATTGCTTACAACTTCAAGCTTGAGTTTACCCAGGTCTTCTTTTTCAGATGCCTTTGTAGTACTTATAGTATTTTCATTATATTTCTGGCTGGAATCTAAAATATTTTCCTCTTGGCTAATATCTTTAAAGTTAGCATGTTCCATTTCCGGTTGAATATTTTTTTCAATACCTTTCTCTATACCCCTGAAATTCTTTTCCAGGACTACAAGTCTCTCTTGGGATCCTAATCCTTCTTTATCCTTTGATTCTTCTACAGTAGTCCGATAGGCAGCTGCAAAATTTCCCCCGGGACCAAACTGTTGTGCAGTTATGCCACAAACATAAGATCCCTTGGGAAGGCCAAACTCTCTTAAAGCTTTAGCCATACTCATATTTATTCCCCCTATGGTATCGTTACTAAATACCTATTGCCCTACTCCCTTACAATGGTTCCCTTTATCTCTTCACCAAAATCATCAGGATCAAGCGAAAAAAATAAGACAGGGCTGTCTGCATCGACCCGATGGTTATACTTTCCCGGGCGCTTTGCACCCTTCTTACTTGCATAATATTTAACAGGTTTGGAGGGCATTCTTAACTCATTATTTTCGAGTATTCCTGCACTTACCGTAAGGCACAGTGCTTCTTTGTTAACATTCACCACCATTACCATTTCCGATTTAACAAAAGTCATAAATATCTTTATTCTCTGTCCATTTTTAGTTTCTCGCTCCTCATACGGCAGCTTCTTTAATTGTCCGTTTCTCCATGAATAGATAATGGTGTTTTCTTCAGGCTCGTCCACAATTGTTACTGTATTTACTGCCTTAGGTTGATTAAAGCTGCTTTGTCCGGACTGTTCATCTTCATACGCCATATGGATGCCCCCACGGTTTATTGATTAGGTAAAGATAAGTATATTAGAGATTTTCTTAAGAAAAAACGTAAAAAAATATTGCCTATGGTATTATTATACAATATAATAGTAGTTTTGTCACTATAGCCGTGGGATAAAATATCTAAATACTAAAACAGCCTTGAACGTCAGAACCTTAGTTTGGGTTCTAACATTCAAGGCCTATATTTAATTTACGATTGTATTCACGGTTGTAATATATACGTTAATCTTGAAGCTTCATCTCCTAAATCCTTTGGAGTCAATAATGCTTCTGGTAACCTTTTGTGCTAAACTTTCAATCTGTCTTTGTACTTTTTCTGATGAACTTGCACAATCTCCTGAATACAGATATCCATCCGTCAAGTAATCAGTATTGGTAACCGCCTCGGAAATCAGTCCCTCATCTAGTTCTGATATATTGGTTTGATATATACTAGCTGCCGGTTCTAATGAATCACTAATCTCAGATTGTAAAATGTTGGTATCATTTAACGCTAATAATTGTGTTCTTATCAACTCAGTATCAGGGCTGTCCTCATTAAACGTATGCTGAGTATGGTGAACAATAAGAGTACGAAACGAGTTTCCATATAGCGTTCTAAGTTTTTTGTAGACATGACGGCCATTTGCTGCTTTCATAAAATCACCTCCCTTGAACGTGCAAATATTTTCTGAATGTTTTGATATTATTGTATGTAAATGAACGCAAATTATTCTACATTCACTCACGTCTTTTATCATTATAATTATACTACAAAACTCAAATTTTTCCAACTATTTTCATAAAATTTCGTATTTTTAAATGTAACCTTTCGCATATGAAGTCTATATACTATTTATAAAGTAAAGTTTTAGGAGGTTTATTATATGGATGTAACAAAGGATTATAGCAAGATGCCTGGTTACGGTGGTATGATGGGCTGCTACCCGGGAATGGAGCCGGAAATGGGCATGGTACCTCCAATGGGTCCTCAGATGATGCCTTATATGGAAAATCCGCTGATGCAAAACCCTATGATGTATATGGAATATATGTATATGTACTATAAGTATATGTGCAAGTATATGGAGTACTTAGAAAAGTGCAAGGAACATAACAAAAATTGCCACTGTGAATAAAACCGTAACACACACTATAGAGGGCTTTCATTAATGAAAGCCCTCTATCATACTTCTTCTGGTTCTTACAAGTCAAATTATCATGATTTATGAAAAAAGTCATATACTGCCTTAGCTATTTTGTTATTCATCCTCTTAACCCGGCACAGCTGTTCTATAGATGCTTCTTTTATTGACTCCATTGAACCAAAATGCTTAAACAGCTCCCTTTTTCTTGAACTTCCAATCCCTTTAATCTCGTCTAGTACCGATCTTATAGACTCTTTTTCTCTTAGCTTCCGATGATAGTCAATAGCAAATCTATGAACCTCTTCCTGAATCTCTGATATCAGCTTTAAAACCTTAGGATGCTTTTTTAGTTCTACTTCCGTACCATCTTCCAGTACTAAAGCCTTGGTCCTATGCTTTTTATCTTTTACCATACCCGCAATCGGAACGCATTTCCCCAATATCTTAGCAGCTTCAAGTGCAGCAGATACTTGTCCGTATCCTCCGTCAACCAGTATGAGGTCGGGCAATCTTCCAAACCGGCCTTCATCCTGCCCATTTAAACCGCTATTTACATCTCTCCTCAACCTTCTGCCAACAACCTCATTCATACATCCTACATCGTTTTGCCCCACAATAGTATTAATCTTATACCTCTTATATTGCCTTTTATCTAATTTGCCGTCGAACACCGCCAAAGAACCTACAACCGAAGTCCCAGAAAGGTTTGATATATCAAAAGCCTCAATACGTTTAAGTGGCGCATCAAGTCCCAAGATGTCCTTTAACTGCGATAATGCAACCTCATAACCCAATCCATGCCTTTGCAATTCTATTTCTGCATTTCTCTGAGCCATTTCAAGAAGATTCCTTTTATCTCCTTTTTGTGGCATCCTTATTTCTACCTTTGATTGTATTTTTTCAGATAACCATTCTTCAATTACTTTATCCTCTTCTATTAATGCTCCTAGTAATATCTGCCTGGGTATATGTTTTGTCCAGGCATAGAACTGTTTGAGAAACGATGTTATTATTTCAGTATCCTCCACATCTACCATACCTCTAAACATAAAATTTTCTCTGCCGACGAGCTTACCATTGCGTACGAAAAATACCTGCACGCAAGCGTCATTAGTACCTCGGGCAAGACCAATTATATCTATATCAACCTGGTTGTCTCCACTCTCCGCAACCTTCTGTTTCTCAGCTAGTTTCTGAGCTGCAAAAATTCTATCCCTAAAAACACCAGCCTTTTCAAATTCCATATTTTCAGCTGCACGTTCCATGTCTTCCTGCAGTCTGCCTATAACTTCTCCCTGCTTGCCTTCCAAAAAATCACATACTTCCTTTATCATCTGCCTGTAGTCCTTTGCATTTACTCCTCCCTGACAGGGTGCAAGGCATTGACTGATATGGTAGTTGAGGCATGGCCTTTGCTTCCCGGTATCCCTGGGTAACACCTTACTGCATAATCTTAACGGAAAAATTTTTTTCAAAAAAGCAATGGTATCCTTCACTGCATTTACATCGGTGTATGGGCCATAGTATTTTGCTTCATCTTTTAAGACTTTTCTTGTTATAAATATTCTTGGGTACTCTTCATTTGTAGTAACCTTTATATAAGGATATGACTTATCATCTTTTAACAAAACATTAAACCTTGGTTTATGCTCTTTAATCAAATTACATTCCAATACAAGGGCCTCAAGTTCCGAGGTCGTAACTATATATTCAAAACTTGATATTTTTGACACCATAGTCCTTATCCTCGGCGAAAGGTTTGACGAAAATTGAAAATACTGCCTTACCCGATTCTTAAGGACTAAAGCCTTCCCGATATATAGAATATTGTTGTACGAATCTCTCATTATATAAACACCCGGTTTACCCGGCAGCTTCTTCAGTTCTTCAATTACATCAAACATCTAATCACCCTAGTACAATATAGTTGTAATCA
>DHFP01000038.1 GCA_002402315.1 Clostridiales bacterium UBA4821 | reverse complement strand
TTCACATCCGTGAGGTTCGGAGGTTCGAGCCCTCTCGCGCCCATTTTTCTTTTAATTTCTCATGTTATACAAATTTTTTATAAGAGCTGAAGCACTGGCAACATGAAAGTTTATAAGTACAATTCTTATTGATCCAGTTTCTCGTTTCGATTTTTCCTTCTCAGTTATAATTCCATTATCAAAACTCAATAAAAGGCCAATCTGTGATGAGCGAAAATGATCAAGCATGGGAATTGTTTTTCAAAGAGACTAATATTCTCACTAAGCTGGATTCTGATAATCTTGCGTATATTACAGCCCGGGAATTAAAGCATTATGGCAAAAGAGAACCGAGATTAATGGCAAAAATTGATACATTAGCTCTACAGCCGAAAATATTCTCAGAGAATCAACTTTCAATTTTACCTGTGCGGAACGCAAGTTATGCAATTTTCAAGGATAAAGAACAAAGTTCTTTTTATAAGTTTAGTAGAGAAGATATTGATTTACCTATCATTAAACATACACCTGCTGTTGATGTTTCAACATTCGATTCATTTTCTACTAATCTTGGATTAAATGAATCTCAGGCGTTGGATTTCTCACTTATCAGTTCAATTACCCATTCGTTTATTTCGGAAAGCGATATTTGGTTAACGATTCGCGGTAGACAATTTTCTTCAAAATTTGATCTCTTACTACCATCTATTAACCAGACACTTACAATAGAAAAAGTACAAATAGAAATCGATGCAGGTTATGAAAGTAAAAATGCTATTTACATTTTCGAAGCTAAAACTTCAAGAAGAGCGGACTTCAATGTGCGACAATTACTTTATCCATATCTAGACTGGAAAAATAGATCGAAAAAAGCTATTGTTCCAATATTCTTTATTTATACAAACGGACTATATTATTTGTATCAGTTTTCTATAGGCAATTCTTTGGATTCAACGAAATTAGTAAAAAAATCATGTTATACGATCGATGAGTATCACTATTCGATAGGCGATTTATGGTCAATAGTAATTGAATCTTCTTCCCAATTAAAGCAAGTAAGTGGAATCCCCTTTCCTCAGGCTGATGATATGGACAAGGTGATTGACACTGTTTCGCTTGTATATAATGGATTTAACAGCAAAAAAAGTATCGCTTCAGAACTGGAGTTTGATGAGAGACAAGGGGATTATTATGGAAATGCTGCCTGTTATTTAGGTTTTTTAGAACATTCTCAAAATCTTTTTACGATTACACCTCTAGGAGAAAAACTTGTTAATGAAAAATTTAGGAGTAAACGTGCAATCATTGTATTTACAGCTCTTGCACAGATTAAAGTCTTCTATAATATATTAATACTATTTCTTGGAAGAAATATGGATCTAAGTACTATTGACAACAATGAACTTGCTGCTTTTATTAGAGAAGAGCACCAGTTAAATGACACAACAATATTTAGAAGAATTTCAACTGTAAAACAGTGGTTGATTTGGTTAAAGAATAATCTTTATCTAACATAAAGGGCGAATTAAATTGGATAGTTTACAAATTCAGGTCAATCCCTTTGTCAAATGGGCAGGTGGCAAAAGACAAATCCTTTCTCAAATAGAAAGATATTTGCCTGTGAATTTATTGGATGGAACAATATCAACATACATAGAACCTTTTATAGGCGGCGGTGCAGTATTTTTCTATCTAGTATCTAATTTTTCCATTTCAAATAAGATTATTATCGATATAAATCCGGACTTAATATTGCTTTATAAAACGATTCAAAAAAATGCAATGAGTTTAGTTCTAGAATTAAGAAAAGTTGAGCAGTTTTACTTAAAATTATCTGATGATGAACGAAGAGTTTTTTTCTATAAAATTAGGTCACAATTTAATGAAGAACGCCGGAAAATAAATTATTCCGTTTATGATTATTCTTGGGTAATACAATCATCGCAGTTTATATTTTTAAACCGAACCTGCTTCAATGGATTATATAGAGTCAACTCAGCTGGAGAATTTAATGTCCCGTTTGGCTCGTACAAAAATCCTAAAATTTTCGATCAAGAGAACATCGAACGGGCTTCAGAACTTTTAGAAGATACCATTATTATTTGCGGGGATTTTTCAATTTGTTTAGATTACACTGACAATAAAACTTTCCTATATTTCGATCCGCCATATCGACCAATAAGCGGCACTTCTAGTTTTACATCTTATACAAAAGAAGTTTTTGATGATGATGAACAAATACGACTAGCCAATTTATGTAGAGAGGTGTCCGAAAAAGGTGCTAAATTCTTATTAAGTAATTCAGACCCTAAAAATATTAATGAGAAAGATAACTTTTTTGAAAACCTCTATTCCGGCTTTCAAATAAAGAGGATAAATGCTCGAAGAAATATAAGTAGTAATGGTTACCAAAGGGGTTTTGTCGACGAGTTGTTAATAATGAATTATTCTGATTATAATCAATAAAGTTTTGATCCCCCTCGTTCCTTAACCCATGCATAATAAAGCCGGCAATCCACATCCAAACTGTCGGCTTGTCTTTCGATTCTAACTTAAGGCTTGGAGAAAGCCTCTCGGCATACTTACTGCAAATAAAGCTCCAGGTCGACTTCCACCGTGCCGATGCCGGAGATGCCGAAGTTCTCTACTAACACCTTCCCTACATTCGGCGAGAGGAACCTGGGCAGCGAGGAGCCTAAGTGGATATTCTTGACGCCCAGCAAGAGCAGCGCGAGGAGCACAATCACCACTTTCTGCTCATACCCAGAGATGTTGAAGGCAATTGGCGAATGCCAATTGACTGCAGCAATATCTTCTCTAATGAGGATAGCCATCACAATTATTTAGGTAACGCCCTATAGGGTGTAAATCAGCAGATCCTGCAGCTTAGCCACATCCTCCGTCTTGCCGCAGACGCCTTTGATTGTGCAGCCAGTGCCTTTGGAAGTTTCCTAGCATTGAAAACAAAACATGCTCATAGTTGCATCCTTCCGATTAATATGCTTATTACTCGCTTGATAATTGTCTAC
Source organism: Clostridiales bacterium UBA4821 (assembly GCA_002402315.1). Lineage (GTDB taxonomy): Bacteria > Bacillota > Clostridia > Acetivibrionales > UBA4821 > UBA4821. The sequence goes on along the minus strand of DHFP01000038.1, from coordinate 120 downwards.
AATGTTTATCAGATTATTTGGACACCAATTTTAGATTTTCAATCTATTTGGTTGAAAATTATCAGATTTGAGGATTTTCTCTGTAGCTTACTCGGCCTTGCTTGCGGAACTGGGTCTCAT
>DHFP01000138.1 GCA_002402315.1 Clostridiales bacterium UBA4821 | reverse complement strand
CTTCACATTTAGTTTATGCACCCAATTTATAGTACACCTTTGACTTTTACAGAAGAAGGGCAAAACCAGATATATGCAGTAGCATTTGATAACAATGACAATAATAGTGATGCAGCATTTAAAGATATAAATATTGATAAGAGTGTTCCTGAAATTAATATTGCAATTCCAAACACGGATGTGGCGGTAGGAAGTAAGATGAGAATTAACTATAGTGTGGTTGATAACATTTCAGGAGTACAATCAGTAGAAGTATCATTAAATGGCATACTGATTGCAAGCAACAATGAATTACTAATTGACAAACCAGGAGAGAATATAATTAAAGTGACAGCAGAAGATAATGCTGGAAACATAGCATTAAAAACAATAGTGTTCACAGCATACATACCAGCAAGTATAACAATGTTTCCAAGCCAAGTAAATATAACTCGAAAAATAACGAAAAAGTAATATTGGTGGCAATCAATCTACCGGATAGTTATGATAATTCCAACATTGAAATTAGTTCAATCATGATTAATGGTCAGTATAAACCTTTAATTTCAATTGAAAATAAAAATATTAAATTTAACTTTGAACAAGATGAGCTTTACAATAATAAGTTTAATAGGTTCAAAAGTTTAAGTGATTTAGAAAGTACTATAAACAATAGTTACGAGAATGGCAAGTGCTTAATTGATATTGATAGTGACGGTAAGAAAGAGTTGGTTGCAGTATTTGTAGTTCCAGATATTGCCCAAATGGATGTAAAAATGAATTATTATTCATTTTCTAGAAGCTAGTTAAAAGAAAGCAATAATTAAGGAAGGAAGTTTAACACTTATTAGTACAGTTCTTTTCTAATTATATTTTAGGGAGACGAGAAGGTTGAAAAATATTTTAAACTATGTTTTACAAACAGTAATAGGAGTGGTTTTAGGAATAGGTTATTTTTATTTAGTGTTTTTGGCCAGACCATACTTATTCAAGATTCTATCTAATTTAGTTACGCCATATGTGCTTTATTTTGGCGTAANNTATATTTATTTTATTATTCTTTCTCCTTAAAACAAAATTCAAAGTATTCTCAGTTACATATTTTATTACAACAGCAGATGTTCTTATACTAGCCTATTTAGCCATTAAAAGTATAGGTCCTGGATTTTAGCTTCATTTTACAAAAACAAAGACATTGCTTCTGAAGTAGTAGACGGGTGTTTACTCTAAAACCCTCTCTCCTTGGCTAGTGGTTGGTAACTACAGACCCCCACAGTGGACTTTCGCCACCTAGTTAATCGCCATGCGTGGCACACCAAAAAAATCTCCTGCCATATACTTGGCAGGAGATTTTTTATCAGGACTTTTCCCATTCATCCAACCTTTTAAATACCTCATCATGTGTCTTTACTGATATTTCAGGTAACTCGCCTAAAATTTCTTCTGCTTCTTTGAAACTCTGGTCAATGGCTTCTTTGAGGTTGATGACCTTCGTTTTGTCTCCGCCGGAGATTGCCTTTGCAAATTCAACAATTCTCCCGGCGGTTTTATCTATACCCAGATCCCCGTTTCCAGAAGTTAATTCTTCTGCTTCAGTAGACTGCTCCTGGTTAATGGCTTGAGGATATTTTACGGGTACGTTTTTCAAGAGGTTGTCCTGAATAGAAATAAGTTTATCTACAAAAATTCTGAGCGGTTCAAAGAAATCCTCCAACCGTTTATTGAAAGAAAATTCATCTTTGCTGCTTATAGGAACATGCGGTTTAGAATAGGTTGCAGTATTAAGCAAAGGTTGACCTATGCTTACTTCAATTCCGGGTTCTTCTGTTGGTGTAAAACTTTTTTCTTTCAAAAGCTTTTTGCTTCGGCCTTCATCTATTAAAACAACCGGATTGTTTTTTACAGGGTTTAACATATGCATTACCTCCCTCCATGGAAAAGATAAAATAATGTCTCTATATTAAGTATCGACATCATAGAGGGGGAAGTTAATAGAAAATACAAAAAATTCTTTTATCATTCCATCATTCCTAAGGTTTCCTGATGAATTTATTTCTTAGGTTATTAAGGTCCTTCGGAAAATTTATTATATTCCTATGGTGCTTAAATAGGTTAAAATGAGGCCTGAACATTCTATTAATATAAAAGTCCAGGAAAGAATCTACTTCATTCAGAGAGTTTAATAATCTAATCTTTTTCTGGCCCGCTTCCTTAAAAAGTTCGTTAAAACTACTCAACCGGAAAACCTCCTTTGCATTTACTCACAGCTTTCTAATATCATTATATTGATATCATAAAAAGAATGATACAAATAATAATACTAATTGCGCCGGTGTGAATACTCAAAGAATCAGGTAAACAAGTAACCGCGTAAGAATATTTTGTCTGGAAATGCAGAAAATATAAAAGAACAGCTTGGCAATCCGAACAAAATATATAACAAGAAGAGGGGTATTTACATTGAAAAAAAGTAAAATAGCTATTATGATAAGCGTTTTGACTTTAGTATTATGTATTGCAATATATACCTGTCCGACTCCTATTACAACACTTTCCTACTATGGTTCGAGGGGTGACGAGGTAATCAACATTCAAGTCAAATTAAAAAGATGGGGTTATTACAAGGGGTCAGTAGATGGAATTTACGGATACAAAACCTACTCTTCCGTAAAGTGGTTTCAGGGTAAAAACGGACTTAAAATAGATGGGGTAGCAGGTCCTGAAACTCTTGCAGCTTTAGGGCTTCCGACAGGAAAAAGGCCTGTATCAAGAGCCAACTATTCAGCTTCAAGAAATGTTAATTTACTTGCACATATTATTCATGGAGAGGCTAGAGGAGAGCCCTATGCCGGAAAAGTTGGAATTGCAGCAGTTGTGCTGAATAGGGCTGAAAATCCTAAATTTCCTAAAACCATTGCAGGAGTAATATATCAGCCGGGAGCTTTTACGGCTGTAGATGATGGGCAAATAGATCTTGAGCCGGATAACATCTCGTATAACGCTGCCCGGGATGCTCTCAATGGCTGGGATCCAACAGGGGGATGTATCTACTATTTCAATCCTGCTACAGCAACAAGCAAGTGGATATGGAGCAGGCCCCAGGTAGTACAGATAGGAAAGCATATTTTTGCAAAGTAAAAAAGCAATAAATTAACATAAAATTTGCCAAGATTCAACAAAGTTTGCAGGATTAATCATTGTATTTTAAGCTTATTATATAATATAATAAAAATAACTGTATCAAATTTTAAAATATGAATTTTGTCCTGAATAACTTGAAGGGGCGATTGTTTCAAATGATTTGTGTCATATGATAAAGCACAACCGCCTTTTTTATTTGGGATGAAAGTTTTTATAAATTTTATTATTTTAAATCGAGAGAGGATGTTAAGGTTGAAAGAAGTCAAAGAGTTAACACGGGAAGAGTTGATAGAATGGGTTTTAAAACTTGAAGAAGAAAAAGGAAAGTTAGAGAAACTGGTAATGGTTGACGCCTTGGCAGAAGTTTACAATCGGAGGTGCTTTGACCTTCGGATGGAAGAGGAATGGCGCCGGGCATCAAGAGGGCAATGGCCCTTAGCGGTTCTGATGGTAGATATTGATAATTTTAAACTGTACAATGACTGTTACGGGCACCTCACGGGAGATGATTGCCTGTGGCAAGTGGCACAGACGTTAAAGTGTACCTTAAGCAGGCCGGGTGACTTTCTGGCGAGGTTTGGAGGGGAGGAATTTATGGTAATTCTCCCTAATACCAACCTGAGCGAGGCCGTATTTGTTGCAAATGCCCTGCGTAAAGGAGTGCAAAATCTGCAGATTGAACATAAGAAATCTACAGTAGCTCCGATAGTTACAGTCAGTATAGGAGCAGCAGCCGGAATCCCGGACCCGGGAAAATCTAACTTAGATAAACTGGTGGCGGAAACAGACAAGAACCTCTACAGAGCAAAAAACTCAGGTAGAAACAGGGTGGTGCACAAAAAAAGACAATAAAAAAATTGTGTCAAATAGAAAAAGTAGCTTTATAAAGACGGGAAACCGTCTTTCTGTTTGTAAAAAAAGCCGGATTTTATAAAGCGCCTGGCTTTTTTATGTCTAGGAAATTATGGTTCATCCTTGATACTCTCCTGCTTAACCGGAAGCTTCTTCAAATTCGCAAATCTGGGAAGGCCATTGTTATCTTCGTGGAAGTCTGAGCGCCCTTTAACTAAAGGCAGGATATAATCTATGACTTCCTGATTAACTCCATTAGCCTCAGAGTTTATCCAGTTTAGAGGAATTTTGTTTTCTTTATTTGCCACCGCAGATAAGGGAGTTAAACCAAAACTGCAGAGATAGGGATTTTGGTTTTCACGGATAATGGAAACCATATAACCGGAACTTCCCTGAATTGCGAATCTAATAGCATTTTCCCCTGCTTTAAAGGCTTCATTAATATCTGTAGCTGAGGCCAGGTGGGCTGAACTTCTTTGCATAATGCTTAGCTCTATGACTTTTATTCTCTTGTCGATATCTGAGATTAATGACTTAAGTACATTGCCTACGCCGCCGAGCTGAGCATGTCCAAAGGCATCGTGGGATTGAACAGTCTCCAATTGGGCTATATAATTTCCTTCTGAATCTTTTATTCCTTCCGATGCACAGATTATTACATTGCCTTTTTCTTTGTGAATTTTGCTCACATTCTGACAGAACTTTTCAGGAGAGAAAGGAACCTCCGGCAAGTAAATCAAATCGGGTCCTTCTCCAGTGATATTTGCCAGTGCGCTGGAAGCTGTAAGCCAGCCTGCATTGCGGCCCATTATTTCTACAATGGTTATCTGGCTGCTTGGGTAGACGTTTGCATCGCGTTTTATTTCGGCTACGGTTGTAGAAATATACTTGGCTGCACTCCCGAATCCCGGACAGTGATCAGTGCCTGCCAGATCATTATCTATGGTTTTTGGAATTCCAATGATGCAAATATCATATCCGGAATCATTAATAAATCTATTCAATTTATCAGCCGTATCCATTGAGTCATTGCCGCCGATGTAGAAGAAATATCTTATATTATGCTTCTTGAACGTATTAAGAATCTTGTGATAGTCTTTCCCTTCTCCAGGCGGTTTTAGCTTATATCTGCATGAACCGAGTATAGAGGAGGGGGTTGTTTTTAGCAGTTCCAGCTCAAAAGGATTTTCCTTACCCAAATCTACCAGGTTATCGTCTATTATTCCCAGGATTCCATGCAGCGAGCCGTATACGCCTGTAATCTCGTCGGCTTTTATTGCTTTTTGAATAACCCCGCAGAGGCTGGCATTTATAACTGCTGTTGGTCCACCCGACAGGGCAATTACACAATTACCGATAAGTTTCATACAAATCTCTCCCTATATTATGTGTTTCATTCTAAATAATTGATTTTACACTTTGTACTATGTCAAGTGATGTAAGACCGTAATACTTCATGAGCTCACCCGGTTTACCGGATCTTCCGAATACATCCCTGATACCAACCATTGCGACGGGAACGGGGCAATATCTGGAAGTTACTCCTGCAACTGCCTCACTAAGGCCTCCTATTATAGAATGTTCTTCAGCGGTTACAATTCTTCCTGTGGATGTAGCAGCGTCAATGATTGCCTGCTCATCAATAGGTTTGATGGTATGCATATTTATTACCCCGGCGGAAATACCATCCTTATAAAGGAGTTCTCTGGCCTCAAGGGCTTCCTGAACCATCAGGCCTGTTGCAATTATTGTAACATCATTACCGTCAGCCAGTTTTACTGCTTTTCCTATCTCGAATTTATAATCAGAGGTATCTTTATTTACAAAAGGAACAGCTACCCTGCCAAGCCGGAGATAAACAGGCCCTTTATGCAGGATTGATGCTTCAACAGCGGCTTTGGTTTCTATCCCGTCAGCAGGACATATTACTGTCATGCCGGGAATGGAACGCATCAACGCAATATCTTCTATTGACTGATGAGACCCTCCATCTTCACCTACAGTGATTCCGGCATGGGTGGCGCCTATTTTGACGTTTAACTCCGGGTATGCTATGGAATTTCTAATCTGGTCAAAAGCTCTGCCAGATGCAAAGACTGCAAATGTACTGATAAAAGGAATTTTATTACATGAAGCTAGGCCTGCAGCCGTGGCTGCCATGTTGGCTTCAGCAATTCCCATATTGAAAAAACGATCAGGAAATTTTTCAAGGAACTTGCAGGTATATGTACTTTTACTTAAGTCGGCATCCATTACAACTATATTTTTATATTTTTCTCCCAGTTCGGCAAGAGCTGTACCATATGCTTCCCGGGTTGCAATTTTATCGGACATTAAACATCACTCTCCAATCTGCCAAGATGAGCTTGAAGCTCAGATAGCGCCTGCTTATATTGCTCTTCATTCGGCGCCTTTCCGTGCCAGCCGGCTATACCTTGCATAAAAGAAATACCTTTGCCCTTTGTGGTTTCACAAATTATAATAGTGGGTTTGCCGTTAGTATTTTTTGATTCATCTATAGCCGAGATAATCTGTTTAAAATCATGTCCATTAATTTTTATGACATTCCAGCCGAAAGCCTTAAATTTCTCATCTATAGGTTCGGGAGACATGACATCCGAAATACAACCATCAATTTGAAGCCTATTATAGTCGACAAACGCGGTAAGATTATCCAGTTTATAATGAGATGCAGCCATTGCAGCTTCCCATATCTGGCCTTCTTCTATTTCACCATCGCCCATTAATACATAAACCCGGTAATCCTTTTTATCAAGCTTACCGGCAAGAGCCATACCGTTTGCTGCCGAAAGACCCTGCCCCAGAGATCCTGTAGACATGTCAACACCAGGAACCTTTTTCATATCAGGATGTCCTTGCAGGTAACTGTCTATGTGCCTGAAGTTTTTCAATTCTTCCAGAGGGAAAAAACCTTTAGCTGCCAGAGTTGCATAAAGCGCAGGCGAGCAGTGGCCTTTTGAAAGGACGAATCTATCCCGGTCTTCCCACTTTGGATTGGACGGGTCTATCTTCATCTCATGGAAATACAAAACCGTTAAAATGTCAGCGGAGGATAAGGAACCCCCGGGGTGGCCGGATTGGGCGTGGAATACAGCATCAAGAATACCAAGCCTAATTTTGGTTGACACTATCTCAAGGGGTTTTAAATCAATTGTATTCATTAGTATGTACTCCTCATTATTATGATGTATATTTGTTAAATATAGTATATACTTTTTCAAGACCATTTTACAATAATATGTGATATATATTTACCTAATTCTTACACAAAATATTTTCTGACCCCTTGTACCAACTACAACCATATCTTCATATACTGCCGGAGAGCCTTCAACATTTGCTCCCAGAGAGATTCTGTCTAGAATCTTACCGTCTTTTCCACTAATGAGAAACATATTTCCGGCAGAATCACAGAAAATTATATAGCCTTTGCCCCCGGGAGTATAAACATCAACAGGCGAACTCCACGAATAATTATTGAAAGTATTTTCCCATACGGGTTTACCACTGGACTTATTAAAAGCAATCAGTTTTCCTTTATTGGTACCGTTAATCTTAGCCAGATTGAAAATTACAAGGTCATTAATGTCCTGCTTTCCTACTGCAGGTGTACCTAAAACGCCGCCATTTGTGCGGCTGTATGAACATTTATACGCGTTTTCCCATTCAAGTGCACCGTTCAAAGCATTAATCTTACGAATATATGAATACCCTTTACTACTCTGATGATCTACTTCATTTGCGGTGTACAGGAAAACATCTTCTCCGGCCTCTTCCAACACAATGGTACTGTCCGTATCATCTGATACATCCCTTACCCATACAGGAGAGAGTGTATTTAAATCCAGGCACTGGAGTATGCCATCGTTATCTGCGAAGTATGCAAAGTTTTTATAAACAGCGATGGAATTTTCGATACCCAATTTTTTATTCATGGAAGTCCGGTAGGTGTATTTGGTGACTTTGGGATTAATTCTTAAGCCACCGCTCTCAGGGGCATAAAAGGTATTCAACTTGAGGGTATATACCACTCCATTTTCCCCAGCCTCAATCAGGGTATCGGTTTGAGCGTGAACAAGACCGGTAGAATCAAAAGCCCCCCAGCCTTTTGGTGCAAATTTATCAATACCGTTAATAAAGAACAACCTTTTCTGGTCAATCAGGCTGTAAATGCCATAACCAATAGAAACTTTTTTGCCGTTTACCTTGTCTATCCCTTGACCGACGTAAAGGAGGGGAATCCCCCTGGGGTCAATAGAGACACTTCCCTTGATCGGACCTGCAGCCTTTATAGGGTTACGGGTAGGCTCGCCTGTTTCAAGATCAAGAAAGTAAACCTTGCTGTCCAGGGTACCGTAGATTACTTCTTTCAGGTCTGTTTTTTGTTTTTGTGATTGGGATATATTCATATGTTCTTTCAGGTTTTCACTCCACTTTACTATGGAAGGCTGCCCATTCCATCCCACACCGCTCCAGGAATCAATCCGGCCTATGCTGTAGTTCCATACCTTTTCCAGCTTTCCTGAGTGAATTTCAACCGTTCCGAAGCTTGCAGAATCTCTATAATTATTACCGCGGAAGCATACTATTCCCTCGACTTGGGAATACTCGGAGGGTTTGCCGAAAGACAGGTCACCCCACCTTCTATAAATCTGAGAAACAGTTGAACCATTTAATATTTTCCATTTAATAACGTCCTCCTTTTCAACAGGAAAAGAAAATGCGGGAGAATTATTGGATACCAGAAAAACACCTACGGCAAAAGCAGATATACATACTAACAGGCACATTAGTAGAGTTATAAAATTCGGGAATTTTTTGTTCGACATATACTGACCACCATAAAATCTTATTACCTAACCATTATATTAGCACAAATTAACAACCGTTTTCATCATAATTTTTTGAATTAAGCAAATAAAGGTAAAAAAGTAATTACTTCAGAATATATATGAATAAGGAATAAAATTAGAACAAGTTAAAATTGGAAAATTAGGGAGATAAAAAGAGCAAAATATCGCTAATTTACATTGGTTTACCATATTGGTTAATTTTAGGCGGAAAAGGTAATTTTTTTGTTAAATTTGCTAATTATTAAGCGATTTATATTGATTTAATTCGACAAATTTATTATAATTAAGGCATTGATGGAATTGTCTGAAAATTAAAATGAACTGGGTCAAAAAAAATAATTTTTGGCTGGACGGCAAAGTTTCTGTAGAGACTGATATTATGCTGCCCGGCTATTTTTATATATATTATATAGGCTGGTAGCCGAAAAAATAAGACGTTAAAGCGAAGGAGAGATTTTGCGGATGTTTAACGAAACAGTTGTGTTACAGGATGTATTAGATCAGAAGTTTTTAAGCGAGCTAATGCAGATAGAGGACATTACTTTATATGAATGCCTCTACAGGGTAGTTAAGCAAGCAGGGATGGCTAAGTCAAAAGTGCTTAAAAAGCTTCTAAAAAAGATGAAACCCATTTTAGATAGGCAGGAGAATAGCCCCTATAGGCAAAGCATTAAAAATATAATCTTGTCAATAGGGTTCATGAAGTCCTTCAGAAAAGCGCAAATTTATACTTATTTCTATCTCTACAATTCCAGAGGGATACACACATTAAGAGTTGCCATCCTGGCGGTTAATAAAATTGCCGAGCATGTGCGGAAGAATTTCGGGGTAGAAATTGATGAAGGTCTTCTAGTAGCTATCTGCTTAGCACATGATGCCTTTCACTATCCCACCGGTCATCCTGGTGAGGTAGCAGTCAAGTGGTTTCTAGGTTGTTCATGGAATCACAACAGGCAAGGTGTCTGGATGTTTAGCCAAGTATTAAATCTCGTTTGGGACGCTAAAATTCTTGATGGAGTAGCGTGCCATAGTTGCTTGTTTCAAAGCATGAGGGTTGACAACGAGAAGTTTGATAATGCCGTAGACATAAGAACAGCGGCAGACCTGGGAATCTGGCTTATCAACGAAGGCTTGCCGGGCTTTATCGAGGTCATGATTGCAAAATTAGCAGATAAGTTTTCAAACGCGTTTAATGACATCGCAGATGCCCGAAAGATGGGCGTGGATGTCTCGGTGGCAGATGATTTACTGCAGAAGCTTGGAACGACGGAAAAACGAGTTCACGATAACCTTATTAGGGGCATCATAACAGATGGCAAAAAAGTTTTAATTGACACTGATATCTATGAGAACGAGGTCGAGGTGTTGCAAGATATATCTTATAAGAAGACAATACACCTTGACGAGGAACTGCAACGCAAGAGAAAGGGGCAGCGCAATTTAATGGCCCAGATTTTGGTGGCAAGTGAGTATCTGATTAGTACCGGACAATTCCAACCTGGCAGATCTCTTCTTGATAACATGATAAAAGAACATCTAGATAAATTGGCATCACGATATTCCGGGATTGAGAGGTTATCATTCATAAAATCTCCAAAGATAAAGATAATAGCCAAAGATATTTTTGATCTTATGGATGACTATCAATTAATGGAAGCAGCAAATAACGTGGTATATATCTCAGATGGTGACCGGGTATTTACCCGTCGCTTGAGGGAAATTGATATCGACTAGAGAGCTTATGGCTCTCTTTTTTGCGCAAGGGATTGTTGACACGAAAATATAACCTGTGATAGATTCGAAGTATAACAATGCGGAAAGGAGCATTAAAATGACCGATTTTCTCAAATCCGGAGAACGAATAGACGACCTGCAATTCAAAGGCTTGAAAATAATCCAGAACCCCCAGGGGTTCTGTTTTGGTATAGATGCAGTACTCCTATCAAGCTTTGTCCAGGTAAAGAAGGGCTCAAAGGTGGCTGACCTGGGCTGCGGGACAGGCATAATTTCTATCCTTCTATCCGGCAAAACAGAGGCGGCAAGCATCACCGGCATGGAAATTCAGCCTGATGTGGCTGAGATGGCAGACAGAAGTGTTCAAATGAACGGGATACAGGACAGGGTAAGAATAGTAAATGCTGACCTAAAACAAGCACCGGAGCTATTTGGATTATCATCCATGGACGCTGTAGTGACAAATCCTCCCTATAGGACAAAGGGCTGTGGGATGGTGAACCCGGATAATGCTAAGGCAATTTCGCGGCATGAGATATTATGTTCCTTAGAGGACATAGTAAGAGTATCCAGGGATCTTTTAAAGCCCGGAGGCAAACTTTTCATGGTGCACCGGCCGGATAGGCTGACAGATATTATTTATGGTTTGAGAAATTACAAACTTGAACCAAAAAAAATCAGGTTTGTTCATTCGCAAATTAGCACGCCGCCTAATCTTGTACTAATTGAAGCCTTAAGGGGAGGCAATCCCCACCTTAAAATAGATAAACCGTTAATTATTTATGATGGAGAAGCCTATATGGAGGAAATAAAGAAAATATACAATATAGAGGATTATCTGGTATAATAGAAATATAAAAGGAACGTCCCCTAAATTTTGATTGGGAGAGGATAATGATAGAGAGAGGGACACTATACCTGGTGGCTACACCTATTGGAAATCTTGAAGATATAACCTTGAGGGCAATAAGAATACTCAAAGAGGTTAATTTAATTGCTGCAGAAGATACAAGGCAGACTCTCAAACTTTTAAACCATCTGGGCATTTCAAAGCCTCTTACAAGCTATTTCAGGCATAATGAGTCCCGCAAGGGTGAATACATAATCGGCAAGCTCTTAGATGGAGAAAATGTAGCATTGGTTTCAGATGCCGGCACACCAGGAATTTCTGATCCGGGTGAAGAATTGGTATCTTTAGCAATACAAAACCATATCAAAGTATCTCCTATCCCTGGGCCGGTTGCAGCCATCTCCGGCCTCATAGTATCGGGTCTTCAAACAGGGAGGTTTGCATTTGAAGGATTCCTGCCGATGAATAAAAGAGCCAGGAAAGAGAGAATGGAAGTCTTAAAGGAAGAGCCAAGGACAATGTTATACTATGAAGCACCGCATAAGCTGATACATACATTAAAAGACATGTACCAGAACTTTGGAGAGCGGAAGATTGTTTTAGCCAGGGAAATTACGAAAGTATTTGAAGAAGCTGTGAGAATTAACCTAAGCGAGGCAATAAGCCTCTATGAGGATAAGAATCCAAAGGGTGAGTTTGTAATTGTTGTAGAAGGTAAGAAGGATGAGATGGGGAAAAGCCAACTTGATTGGGAAGAACTTTCCATTACGCAGCATCTAAAGATTTATATTGAGTTAGGGATGAACCAGAAAGAAGCAATGAAGAAGGTTGCAGAAGAAAGAAACATAAGTAAGAAGGATGTTTATAAGGAAATAGTAAAAGAAAAGAATCTAACCCCTTAATTGAGGTTTAAGGGGTTAGCAGAATAACATTAAATAATAGTTTATGATTTTAATTCTTTCAAACATTCAGGGCAAATATTTTTGCCTTTGTAGATGGAAACATCTTTTGCGTTACCGCAGAAGATGCAAGCGGGTTCATACTTCTTTAGTATGATGGTTGCTCCGTCTACATAAATTTCCAAGGCATCCTTTTCAGCGATGTCTAAAGTTCTCCTTAATTCGATAGGAAGAACTACGCGTCCGAGTTCGTCTACTTTTCTTACTATACCTGTTGATTTCATTGTATGATTTCCCCCTTAGTTTAGATAACAATTTTCGACATGCTTTGCAATTGTTATAATAACATAAATGTAAATTATCGTCAACAACATATTTAAATAATATAATTAAAATGTATTGGTAACAATGGAAATATATGAAATAATTGTGATATGGGTGGATGGATAAATATGCTGAATATCAATGAAAAGTTAAAAAAGAGCCTGAATGACATTAATCGACAGATAATGGAAAAACTTCAAAAAAATTTAATTTACGACAAAGAACTACTGGAAAAAATGATATCAATAAGAGTCGATGCCCTTCGACCGATTAAACCTTTAACCCAACAAGAGGTTTTAGACAAATTCGGTATTAAGGGAATTGTAGGGGTGGATGGGTCTATATGTACTCAGGGGGCATCTTATCCACACTATATATCTTTAATGCAAGCTATAGCTAAATCAACAGTTAGCTCATATGAAAATATTGTTATGATAGACATCCATACACCGTTAATAGATACACCAAGTATTAAGGCTGCAGATAATAGCTTGACGGTTGAGGAGAAGGATGAAAGGGTCAGGGTAAATAAGTTAGCACTGCTGGAACTAAAAGCTGCAGAGAGCGCGCTGGATTTAATGAAACCATCTCTAATCATGATGGACGGATCGCTTACCAGGTTCTATAATTGCTGCAAGAAGGAGTGGAATAGGTTTAAGACAAAAGCTTTAGATAAAAAGGTGATAGTAATTGGTATAATAGAGGAGATTAAGACTTGTGAAATTGCAAAAAAATTTGAGGGGTTAATACCGCCTGGCATGGAAGCGATATATGATAGGGAATTGCTTTTTGGTATGCTGGATAAGGGCAAGATGATTGTGTTAAAAGGCTGGGAAGCAGGGGATATAAACAAATGTTTTATCCGAACGTCCGATGACCCACATGTAATCGGGATTGACTTTCTAAAAGATAATGCAGATAAGATTGAAGAAGCAGCTGCACTTGTGATGACTCTTACACCCCAGGATGGAAGAGGTATACCCTTGTGGCTTGATATTGTGGACGCAGAGGCTAGAATAACAGAAAAGCTTGCAACGGCGTTAATTGAGACTTATATAGACCCCCATATACGACACCGGCTGCTTATTGCTAAAAGAGATAAGAGAAAGCTATAGAGGAGGAGAGGTATAATGCAAGTAGTAGGAATAACAACCCAGCAGGAATTCTGGTCTGCATCAAAGGATAGAAAATTTAGAATGAATGAAATGCTTGTTGTGGAAGATAACTTCCAGGGTGAGATGATAGGCGAAGTGGTTGAGACCAGTTCATATAACAGGTATATACCGTTTTCAGTGAATAATGCAGTAGTCGATACCGCAGTATTAAAATCACTTGAAATGTTAGGCTATGATATAAATGCGGATACCATACACATTGCAAGAGTAAGGCTTATGGTTGAGGCTACCTATCCTGTTGAGACGGGAGCCGGTGTCAGATCTCCAAAATTTAAAGAGGCAGAGAAGTATGTACTTCCGAAAAATGCATACAAAGGACTTGTAATAGGAGCGATAAAAAGCTCTGAAGGCATTTACGAAGAGATGGATAATGCATTTAAAGATATTCTGTACATGTACAAAGACGGGATAGTACAAGAACAAAAGGAAGTGCCCTTTATTTTTGATATTCATTCAATGAGTCAGTATCCGCACATAGGATTTTTTGGAGGGTCTGGGTCCGGCAAATCGTTTGCTGTAAGAGTTCTGCTGGAAGAACTTATGAAGCATAAGATTCCTGCAGTTGTATTCGACCCGCACTTTGAAATGGATTTCGGAACAATGGCTAATCTAGGGGGAGAAGCGGGTCTTAGTAATTTTTCGGACACATATAAGTGTCTGCAGGTAGGATATAATGTAGGCGTAAATTTTACTACTCTTTCGACAATGGACTTGAAAAATCTGTTATCAGCATCAGGAGCGCTATCAGATGCTATGAGCTTGGCTATAGACATACTTCATAAAAGAAAAGACAGCTTCAATTCTTTTAGTGAAAGGGTAGATTTGCTCTGTGAAGGATTAGAGTTGGGAAGATCCAGAATACAAGAGATCATAGGAGGCTCTAACAATAGGTATGAGAGGGTAAGACTTGAACAAATGCTTGATATCGTGAGCGAGTATGCAAATCAAGTTCCCCTTTTATCTGTAAAAGGAATAGCCTGGAGACTAAAAAGGCTCCAGAAAGAAGGTATTTTTAATAGCGATATTACTCCTGTAGAAGACGGGTTAAAAAAGGGTAAGCTTGTTGTCATTCAGGGAGGAGCCAGGCTGTTGCAGGTGTTTGCGAGCTATATTCTTAATAACCTCTACCAGAGACGGAGAACATATAGAGATTTTTCTATGAAAAGATCCTCTATGGACTACTTCCCTCCCTTTATGCTTGTTACTGATGAAGCGCATATGCTTGCACCTAAAGCATATGATACACCGGCAAAATCTATTATGAAGGAAATAGCCCAGGAAGGACGTAAGTATGGAGTCTTTCTTGTTTTGGCAACCCAGCGGCCGTCCCTTTTGGATGAGACGGTAACAGCTCAGTTGAATTCAAAGTTTATATTCAGGACGGTCAGAGCATCAGATATTTCCATAATTAAAGAAGAGACCGACTTGACGGCCGAAGAGGCTAAACGGTTACCTTATTTATGTTCAGGTGACGCCTTTTTTTCCTCTGCAATCATGGGACGGACTATTTCGATAAGGATTAGAGCTGCAGTGACAGAAAGTCCTCATTTCAGAAACCCGTTTGATGAATTAAAAGAGGTCAGGCAGGCAGGCGAACAAGAGATTATGAGAGTGATCAGAAATAAGCTTCCGATAGTAGAAACTTCATTGCTGGCTACAGTAAATGAAATTTTCGAGGAAACCGGAGTTAGCCTTGAGCAGATGGAATTAAAGCAAAGACTGGATCAGATGGTTATGGAAGGCAAATTAATAAGGAAGAAGACACCTTTTGGGTTAATGTACGAAGAAAATATCGAGATAAAGCTGTAATAATAGACAAGAGCCCCTCAGTATATTAATATGGGAAGCTAGGCTGAGGGGTTTTTCTATGCTTAATTATATCTGGTCGGGAATGATTCTTATAGGATTTGTAGTAGGTTTTTTGAATGGGAGGCTTAATGAAGTGACCAAGGCGGTGCTTGACTCCTCAAGAGGAGCAATTGACCTTTCTATAGCGCTATTGGGAGTTTTGTGCCTGTGGACCGGTGTAATGGAAATTGCCTCAAGGACTGGGCTGGTTACGGTTATAGCTAATGCAATAAGACCGGTTACCAGACTGCTTTATCCGGGTGTTCCAAAAGAGCACCCTGCCCTGGCGTCGATGGTTATGAATATGGTAGCTAACTTTCTCGGACTTGGTAATGCTGCTACTCCTTTAGGGTTGAAAGCCATGAACGAACTGCAGAAGTTAAATAAAAATAAGGATACTGCTACAGATGACATGTGTATGTTTTTGATAATAAATACTTCTTCAATTCAGCTAATACCTGCAACTCTTATTGGGCTTAGGGTTGCGGCAGGGTCTGAGGAGCCTACAGTGATTATTAGTGCTATTTGGATAACCACCCTATGCTGCAGCATAACAGGGGTAATAGTTGGAAAGTTGTTTGCACTAACGTGGAAGAAAAGGCCGTGCCGATAGCTCTAACTATAGCTTTGAATGGAAAGTAGTGTTGCTCTGAAGGATGCTGCTGCCTCAGCATTTATATAACTGCTGTAAATAGGGCGTGCAAAGCTTATGGCTGAGTGAAACAAGCATGAGAGCGGTAAACATTAGATAGATGTTTCTGGAAGCACCAAGAGCGATTAGTGGAAAAGCTACCATGGCAATGCAAAAGGAAAGATTGTCCATAAGGCTAAATCTATTTGAAAGAAGAATAGGATTGAGAATAGGTATGTTAAAATAATATTTCGCTTCATAACTTATCCTGATGCTTGCAAAGCACTGCTCTTATAGTAAAATAATCAACTTCATCCGGCAGTACGTCTTTTATTGGTCTTAGCCTTTCTCTTCCCACTTCTTTTACTGCTTGTAAAACCAGGACTTCATGTTCAGGATTAATGAATTTACTCCAATCAATCTCATACCCTTCATTCCAACACCGGACCAGATGTTCTTGTATGGTAATAAGCGTCAGTTTTCTCTCGCCGGTAATCTGCTCAAGCGTTTTGCCTTGTTCATACATTTCATAGGTAACTGCATGACTTGGAGTACGTGTATCATTTGACTCAGCAGAGATTTCTTTTTGAGGTGCTGGAGTTATCCTGTGTTCTTCCACGTATTTCTTAATGACTTCAATGAACTGAAGCCCGTACTTTTGAAACTTAGCTTCTCCAATACCGCTTATTCTGAACATGGACTTCCGGTCAGTAGGACAATATTTGCTCATTTCCTGCAATGTTGAATCATGAAAAATTATATAAGGAGGAACATTTTCTTTTACAGAAATTTCCTTACGCAGAGAACGAAGCAAATCAAAAAGCGATAAATCAGTATTTGCTATCTGCTTTGGTTTTTGAACCTTTTTCAATACCTTTTCTTCATTATTCAATACGGAAAAAGCTTTTTTGGTCAGCTTGACAACAGGATATTGACCTTCAGTCATATAAAGGTAATCCTCGGCCACTAATAGATTAATTATATCTGTGATTTCCCGTAATGGATATTCCTTCATAATTCCGTAAGTGGAAAGTTTGTTAAAACCTAATTGATGTATTTTCTGGCTATTGGCTCCCCGGAGCACACCGGCTGTAAGATTAATACCAAACCTTTCTCCCATTCGTTTAATGCAGGAGAAAATCTTTTGGGCCTCAATTGTTATGTCCGATAATTCACCATCATCATTACAACTGCTGCAGTTGTCACATGAGTTTGGAGTATAGCTTTCTCCGAAGTATTTCAGGATATACTTTCGCAGGCACTGAGAAGTGTGGCAGAAATCCACTATGGCTTGCAGCTTCTTGTACTCACAGCTTTTTCTTTCCGGAGATTGAGCTGTTTGTTCAATAAGAAACTTCTGGATATGTATATCTGTACCTCCATACAGCAGGACACATTCTCCCGGCTCTCCGTCTCTTCCGCAGCGTCCGGCTTCCTGGTAATAAGACTCCATATTTTTGGGCATATTAAAATGAAGGACATAACGGACATTCGATTTGTCAATTCCCATCCCGAACGCATTGGTTGCCACCATAACCAAAATATTATCAAATATAAAGGCTTCCTGGCTCTGAACCCTTTCAATGTCACTCATTCCTGCATGATATTTTCCTGCAGGAAATCCTTTTTTGTGTAGATAATCACAAATCCGGTCAACTTCCTTACGGGTGGCCGCATAAATAATTCCCGGCTGGTTCTTGTGAGCATCCAGGTAGTCTATGACAAAGTTTAATTTGTTTGTTCCTCTTACCACAGAGAAAGAAAGGTTTTCACGGTCAAATCCCGTTACATAGATGTCCGGGGTTTCTAAGTCTAAGAGTTTTACTATGTCTTGCTTTACATCAGGCGTAGCTGTAGCAGTAAAAGCTGCGACAACAGGACGGCGGGAAAGCTCCTTTATTAATGGAGCGATAGAGATATAGGTTGGACGGAAGTCGTGCCCCCATTGTGAAACGCAGTGCGCCTCATCAATTGCCAGTAAGGATATGGGCAGGTTTTTTAATAATGCTTTAAACCGCTCGGATTCAAGTCTTTCGGGAGCAATATAGAGGATATTATAATTCCCCTTAAATGTTGCTGCAATCCGGTTTTCAATCTCTGTTTGGTTCAATGAACTATTGATAAAGGTGGATGCAATCCCAAGATTGTTAAGCGCATCTACCTGATCTTTCATAAGTGAAATCAAAGGAGAAATTACAAGTGTTATCCCGGGCAGCAACAGCGCAGGAATCTGGTAGCAAACCGATTTGCCGCTGCCTGTCGGCATGATGCAGAGAGTATCTTGGCCTTCCAATATGCTTTTTATTGCTTCTTCCTGACCTTTTCTAAAGGAAGAATAGCCAAAGTACTTTTCCAGCATTTTTTGTGCTTCATGGAACATTTACCGACACCCCTAAAACATATTTAATAATAATTATACCAGTCAGGGTGATATTTTTCTACATTTTTATGGACTGAGGCAGTTAATTTGACAGTTTTCACTTTCAAGAATTAAGGGATAGGTTGCCATTGAGATAGTAATTAGACAAGGACATATGTGAATAGTATTTAGCAGGACTAATTTTACGGAGCATATAATGAACCTCCTAAACTATATTTCTGCAGCTGCTGTTCCGGCAATTATTGCTATAATAATAAGTTTCGGCCTGATCAGAAAAGAGAAGGTCTATGATGCATTTATCGAGGGAGCAAAGGAAGGAATAACTACGACAATAAAAATAATTCCTACTCTAGTTGGGCTGCTGGTTGCAGTCGGCGTATTCAGAGCATCGGGAGCGCTGGATATACTGGTAGGTGCTGTCGTTCCTTTCTTTAGCAGGGTAGGAATCCCATCTGAAATCCTAACCCTTGCACTAATGCGCCCGATTTCGGGAAGTGCAGCCCTTGCCATAGTGACCGACATAATGAACCAGTTTGGACCGGATTCGTATATAGGTAGGGTGGCATGTACAATAATGGGGTCTACGGAGACTATATTCTATACTTTGACAATATATTTCGGTTCTGTTGGGATAAAAAATATCAAGTATACCCTGTATGCGGCACTGATAACAGATGTTGTGGGGATTATAGCAGCCGTATGGATATGGAGGATTATAATGTAAGGGACACACTACATATTTTTATTCTCTCCGAAGTCTTACTCCCTCCGTCAGCTTATGCTGACGGAGGGAGGTCCTTTGCAATTACCTATTAATTCACCATTATTATATCTTCCCTGCCTGGGCCTATGCCTACCATAACAACTTTGGTTTCGCACGATTCCTCAATCCTTCTTAGATACCTCTGGAGAGATTCCGGCAAATCATCAAACTTTTCACAACCTGATAGATTCTCATCCCAGCCATCAAATTCCTCATAGACCGGCTTCATTTTTGCCAGGTCTTCAAGGCTGGCAGGAAAAGCAGTAGTGATTTGACCGTCCTTTTCGTATGCTACGCACAACTTAACCTTGTCAAAGCTTCCAAGAGTGTCAGCTCGGTTTACCACAATACCGGTTAGGGCATTAACCCTTACAGAGAATTTTACAAGAACTGCATCAAACCATCCGCACCTGCGGGGTCTGCCTGTAGTTGTACCGTATTCCTGACCTCTTTCCCGAATTCTATCGCCGATTTCATCATTCAGTTCAGATGGAAATGGTCCCTTTCCAACTCTTGTAGTGTATGCCTTTACAACACCAAAGCATTCATCGATCATTGTAGGGCCTATACCTGAACCTATGCACACACCACCAGCTGCGGGATGTGATGAAGTTACATAAGGGTATGTTCCATAGTCAAGATCAAGCAAGGACGATTGGGCGCCTTCAAACAGTATGTTTTTACCTTGCTTGGCCATTTCATAAAGAATTTTGGTAGTATCAGCAATGTGTGGTTTCAATCTTTCACCATAAGCAAGATACTTTTCTATAATCTCTTCAGCAACAAAGCCGTTGACGCCATATACCTTTTCAATAAGGAGATTCTTGAATTCAACGTTCGCCTTTACTTTTTCTGCAAAGGTATCAGGGTTTGACAAATCACACATGCGGATCCCGCATCTTTCGGTTTTATCCATGTATGCGGGGCCTATACCTTTCTTTGTGGTTCCTATATCGTTTTTGCCTCTGAAGTTTTCCTGCAATTCATCGAGCAATTTATGGTATGGGAATATCAAGTGAGATCTGTCACTGATTAATAGGTTATCCATTGAAACTCCTCTGGCAATTAGACTGTCAATTTCCTTAACAATAAATTCAGGATCTATTACTACACCGTTTCCAACTACACATATTGTTCCAGGCCGGAGAATGCCGGAAGGTATCAGGTGAAGAGCGTACTTCTCACCGTTGATTACCAAAGTGTGCCCAGCGTTATTTCCTCCTGAATACCTGACGACAGCATCTGCATTTGATGCAAGTATATCTACAATTTTACCTTTACCTTCGTCTCCCCACTGCGCGCCGATAATTACTTTTGTAGGCATTACTTTCGCCCCCTCACTATATTTTATCCAAGTCTTCTTAGAATCTCCCTTGCAACAACTACACCGGAAACAGAAGCCTGTGCCAGTCCTCTTGTGACTCCTGCTCCATCACCAATTGCAAACATGTTTTGAATTTGTGATTCAAGTTGTTCTGTCAGCTTAACTCTTGAAGAGTAGAATTTTACTTCTACACCGTAAAGCAGCGTATGCTTTGAGTAAACGCCAGGTGCAACTTTATCAAGAGCTTGAAGCATTTCTATTATATCTGTCAAATGTCTGTAAGGTAATACAAGACTAAGGTCACCTGGGGTTGCATCACCCAGTGTAGGTTGAAGGAGGCTGCGCTTGATACGTTCCGGTGTAGACCTTCTGCCATCAAGCAAGTCTCCCAATCTCTGAACTATTACCCCATCTCCAAGCATGTTTGCAAGAGTTGCAATATATTTTCCGTAAGCAATAGGTGAATCAAACGGAGAAGTAAAATCTTTGCTTACAAGAAGAGCAAAGTTGGTATTATTGGTTTTAATATCAGCGTAGCTGTGACCGTTTACTGTCTTTATACCTTCCATATTTTCGATAACTACCTTCCCATGAGGATTCATACAGAAAGTACGGACTCTATCATCAAATGACTTTGTATAATAGAGAAGCTTGGATTCATAAACAGAATCAGTAATATCCTTCATAACTACAGCAGGAACTTCGACCCTCACGCCAATATCTACAGGGTTTTTAGCAGTTTCAAGCTGCAATCGGCGCGTCTCTGACCTGAACCAATCTGAACCTTCACGGCCAGGGGCAGCAACGAGATAGTTGCATGAATATGTTTCGCCATCGGTGGTTTTTACACCTGTGACAGTACCTTTTTCTGTAATAATTTCTAAAGCTGAGGTCATAAATTTGACATCTATCTTGTCACTAACAAATTCCTGCATCCTTTTTAGAATTTCATAACACTTGTCAGTGCCAAGATGTTTAACCTTTGCAGGTATTAATTTTAAATCGGCTGAAGCTGCTTTCCTCTGGATTTCATTGATTTTTTCAGTATCGGTACCATGGACTTCTGTAGTTGCACCAAACTTCATATATACCGTATCTACATAATTTATAAGATCCATCAGTTGGTTTATGGACATATATTCATCCAGAAAACCGCCAAACTCTGTTGTAAGGGTTAATTTCCCGTCGCTAAAAGCTCCGGCGCCACCCCAACCGTTTAGGATAGAGCATGGCTTGCAGCTTATACACTTAGAGCCTTTTTCACTGGATACACAGTATCTTTTATCAATGCTTCGCCCTTTTTCAAGTAAAAGAATCCGGTAATTTTTTTGCTCGTTTAGCAGCTCAAGAGCAGTAAATATACCTGATGGTCCACCTCCAATGATAATTACATCATAATTATTTGTTTGTTTCATATACAACCTCACCTTTACTTTTTAATAGTGACCCCAAAAGAGAAAACAAAAAGCAGATAATTTTAAAGAGATTCATTTTTCTGTAATGATTTATCGCATATGTTAATAATATACTTTTCGAGAGAATAAAATATTATCTTTAATATGACCTTTTTGATTATATCAAACAATTTACATAAAATCAAGCAAAGGCAAACATGCCGGAACTAAGCGCCTTAGCACACAAAAAAGCACGGTTGCTATTGCTACCGTGCTTTTTTGTGTAGCAGTCTAAGCGTTATTTTCAAAATATTCATTAAGCTCCTTAACCAGCTTCTGAGGGTCAATACCATGAACTGCACACGCTTCCTCTATACTTTCTCCCTGAGAAGACGGACAGCCTAGGCAGTGCATACCATTATTAAGAAAAATGGGAGATGTACCTCTATCTATTCTAAGCACATCACCTATCAACATATCAGCAGTAACTTTGGGCATGATTTTTTCCTCCCTTCAAAAAAATTAGACAGCCTTATTATTATACATCATTTTCCTACAAAAATACAACAAAAATACTAATTCAAATTATTATTTAGATAGTTGAAAATATTCTAAATATTGTGTATAATATTATTGAAGAGAGATAAATTTATTAATGTGGTTTGGTTGTACTCAAGCAGAGCCCGGAGGGCCAGCCGGAGGAAGCTAAACCAATATGAATAGGTCGCCGGAAGGCGGCTTTTTGTATAATATTTATTAACATTTGTAGGAGCAAATAGCATTGATAATTATATACTTGACAATAATTACGAATAAAATATATAATATACCCTATAGGGGTATATTATATATAAAGGAGAAAGGAAGATATATGTGAAAATAATAATTGAGAAAAGAAGATGCCCGCAAAATCATCCATGCCCTTCGGTAAGAGTTTGTCCTGTAAATGCATTAATACAAGT
Source organism: Clostridiales bacterium UBA4821 (assembly GCA_002402315.1). Lineage (GTDB taxonomy): Bacteria > Bacillota > Clostridia > Acetivibrionales > UBA4821 > UBA4821. The sequence goes on along the minus strand of DHFP01000138.1, from coordinate 11,408 downwards.
CGGATTTAATGCGCCGGAAGTTGATGAGAATAAGTGCATCAAATGCGGCAAATGTGTAAAATTTTGTCCTATGAGAGCAATAAGAACTGAATGAGGATGAACCTCAGAAAATATTCAAAAACACATCAAACTTTCCTCACAATTAATTTCTATAATAAAGATATAAGATAAAAATAAATAAAGGAGTTGAGCAGTATGAAAAACATCAAAAAAACAGCCCTGATTACTTTGGCAGTAGCTATTGTATTGACAACAGGCGTAGCTTTTGCTGCAGAATTCAAAACGCCTGCAGACATAGTTTCAGCTTTGACAGGAAAAACAGCAGCTGACGTTCAAAAGGAAAGAGCAGAGGGAAAAACATATGGAACAATTGCCAAAGAAAGTGGGAAGCTCGATGAATTTAAAACACAGATGCTCGAACAAAAGAAAGCCGGTCTTGACCAAAGAGTAAAAGATGGGGTAATAACCCAGGAAAGAGCAGACGAGATTTATAATGCAGTAAAATCAAACTCAATAAATTGCGATGGAACCGGAAATGGTATGGGCAAAGGTGGTTATGGAAAGATGAATAACTCTAGCGGAACATGCGGTGGCAATTATGGAATGGGAAGAGGCTGGAGTAAATAGAAATTCAAAATCACAAAGGTAATAATATTATTGCCTTTGTGATTTTTTTCTTGGAAGGTTATAATGAAATAATTATATGAATAATCAGAGAGGTAAAGTCAATGGAAAGCATCAAAATTCTTGTTGTAGAAGATGAAGAAAGAATTAGAAATCTACTCAAGATTTATATAGAAAAAGAAGGATATAAATTTGATGAGGCGGTAGATGGCAAAGAAGGATTGGGAAAAGCTCTTTTGAATGACTACACCCTTATTTTACTAGATGTTATGATACCGGATATAGATGGATGGACGGTGTGTAGAGAAATAAGAAAAAAATCATCAGTTCCTATTATAATGCTCACAGCACGTTCGGAAGAATATGACAAGCTTTATGGTTTTGAACTGGGGGTAGATGACTATATTGTAAAACCGTTCAGCCCAAAAGAAGTAATTGCAAGAATCAAAGCGGTTTTAAAAAGAAATTCAAAAAATGTATTTATAAAAGAAAACCCTGAAAAAGCATTAAAAGATATAAGAATAAATCCGGAATCAAGACAATTTTTTGTGCAGGACAAAGAAGTTATTTTGACACCAAAGGAATTTGATCTTCTTTTATTATTAATAGATAATCCAAACAAGGTGTTTTCGCGGGAGCAGCTTTTGAATAATATTTGGGGGTATGATTTTTATGGAGATATGAGAACAGTAGATACCCATATAAAACAGCTCCGTGAAAAGCTTGGAAAATCAAGAAATTATATAAAAACCATCTGGGGGACAGGGTATAAATTTAGTATAGGTGAATAAGGTTGAAAAGTATTTTAGGTAAACTATGGATTGGTATCATACTATTGGTGATTATTATTTTAGGGATAGTATGGCTGTTCCAAGTCGTATTTTTGAATGAATTTTATTTGAATCAAAGGGTCAATGACCTTACTGACAATGGAAATAAATTGGTTAAGCTGATGGAAAAAGAAGATATTAATAATATCCGGCAGAGTACCATTGAGGATATTCAGTATTTTTCCCAGCAATACAACTCTAAAATAGATGTTATAGACAAAGATAAAAATATAGTTTTATCTTCCGGTACCATGGGAGGACCAGGGATGCGTATGTTCTCCCATTTTGATATATCTCAGGTTTTTACCGGACAAAAAATTTCATTTCAAAGTGTTCGTCCGAGGTTTGGAACTCCGGTAATTTTTATTGGTATACCGATAAGTACTAACAATAATATACAAGGTGCATTGTTAATTACAACACCTATAGCCCCAATTAAAGAAGCATCAAAAGTATTACAGGCGCAGTTAAGTATAATTACAATAATATCAGTAGCGATAGCGACATTGTTAGCCTTTTTCCTATCGAGGATATTTGCTAAACCAATATTGGATGTTGATCAAGCAGCACGAAGAATTGCAAATGGAGATTATTCTGTTAATTTAAATATTAAATCCAAAGATGAAGTTGGCAGATTGGGAAAAACTATAAATGAACTTTCGATGCAATTGGGAAAGGTAGATGCTTTAAGAAAAGAATTTATTTCGAACATTTCACATGAATTAAAAACGCCCCTAAGCGTAATAAAAGGGTATGCGGAATTACTTTCTGACAATTTGAGTGAAGATGAAAGGAAGAAAAACAAACAAAATATAGACATCATTTTAGATGAAACATCAAGAATTGATAAGATGGTGAAGGATATGCTTTTGCTTTCTCAGATGGAAGCCGGATTTAATGAGTTGAATATTTCAGACTTTGATATAAGCCATTTGGCCGAGGAAGTGATAAAGAAGGTTTCAATATTGGCAGATAGATACAAAGTTAAAATCAATCTGATTAAAAAAACTCAAGATAATATTGTTAAGGGTGATAGGGAAAAAATTAATCAGGTATTAATAAATCTGGTTAGTAATGCAATATATCATTCCCATCCGGATGGAGTTATAGGGATATATTTTGAAAGTATAATTGACAATGAGATTAAAATATCTATCAGAGATTATGGGGAAGGTATTTCTGAGGAAGATATCAAATATGTTTGGGATAGATTTTATAAGGCGGATAAATCAAGAAAACGTAAGGAAAGCGGAACCGGTTTGGGAATGTCAATTGTTAAAAATATACTTGAAGCACATAAATCCGTATATGGTATCCAAAGCAAGGCAGGAGAAGGTACAACAGTTTATTTTTCTTTAAAGAGGGAGGTTGAATGAATCATGGAACGGTAGACGAGAGCCTTATGGCATGAGCTTTGCAGGAGATATTGTAAAAAAACAATTCGTAAATAATTATGAATTTAGACAGGAAGCCAGGGTGAAGACTCTGATAATGCGAACAAATGTTTGGCTTTTAAATATCTGTATGGTAATATTTACATACCAGATATTTAAAAGGTGAGACTTATGGAGTTACAAGAGAAACTTAAAATACTATCTGATTCGGCAAAATACGATGTCTCCTGTTCATCCAGCGGCGGTAAAAGAAAGAATATCCACGGAGGAATAGGAGATAGTCATATGAGTGGAATATGCCATAGCTGGGCAGATGACGGCAGGTGTATTTCGCTTTTAAAAGTTTTACTCACCAATTATTGTATTTATAATTGCGTTTATTGCGTAAATAGAGCGACCAACGATGTTCCCAGAGCGCAGTTTACGCCTGATGAAATCGTAAATCTTACCGTTGAATTTTATAGAAGAAATTATATAGAAGGGCTTTTTTTAAGTTCAGCCATTATAAAAAGTCAGGATTACACCATGGAGATGATGCTTCAAGTTGTGAAAAAACTTAGAGAAGAGTACAGGTTTAACGGCTATATACATCTTAAGGCAATACCGGGAGCGGATTTTAATTTAATCGCACAAGCGGGGTTATATGCGGACAGGATGAGTGTAAATATTGAGCTTCCGTCGGAAGAAGGACTTAAATTGCTTGCTCCTCAAAAGAAAAAAGAAGCTATTATTAAGCCGATGAGTTTTTTAAGCTATGACCATTTAAAAAAATAGGAGTTGTTTTAAAACGTGCAAGGGTTTTTATTACATGCGGACTATAATGAACAGAATATACAAAATTTGTGGAAACAGTTTTTTGACAGCATAGCAATCAAAGATAAAATAAAGCCAAGGCTTCAAAGACAATTTTTGCCCAAGCGTTATTGGAAGTATTTGATTGAAAAGTAAAACTTATAAAATACTAAAATTTGGGCTTATATTCTTTTTGTGCCCTATTGACTAAGTGGTCAACGGGGCATATAATTTAATTATCAATTGACCATATGGTCAGTATTTCAAATCAAAATAGAATCGGGTTGATGAGATATGGGAGACGGGATAGTAGTAGTTAAGGATGTTATAAAAGAATATATTATGGGTGAGGTTACTGTAAAAGCTGCTAACGGTATGTCTTTCGACATAGACAATGGAGAATTTGTTGTTGTACTTGGTCCCAGCGGGTCGGGGAAAAGTACGGTATTAAATATAATCGGAGGCATGGATAGGCCAACATCGGGGGAAGTATGGGTTGATGGAAAAAATATAGCCGGAATTTCCGACAAGGAACTGACCATGTACAGGAGGAAAAATATCGGTTTTGTATTCCAGTTTTATAACCTTATGCCTAACCTTACGGCACTGGAGAATGTTGAACTTGTAACGCAGGTGGCTGACAATCCTCTAAATGCAAAGGATGTTTTGAATGATGTCGGTCTGGGTGAGAGATTGGGCAATTTTCCAGCACAGCTTTCGGGTGGAGAACAGCAGCGCGTGGCTGTTGCGAGAGCGCTTGTAAAAAATCCACTGCTGCTGCTGTGCGATGAGCCGACAGGAGCACTTGATTATAAGACCGGTAAGGCAATACTGAAGCTGCTGCATGAGGTAAACAAGGGAATGAAGAAAACAGTGGTCATAATTACTCATAATGCTGCTATTGCAGCTATGGCTGATAAGGTAATAAGGGTCAAAAGCGGAGAGGTCGAGTCGGTAGAAATGAACAAGAACCCTCAGCCGCCTGAAGGGATTGAGTGGTAATGGACATTTTAAATAGAAAACTCGTAAGGGATTTATGGCAGGCCAAGGGCCAGTTTATATCGGTCCTTATTGTTGTTATCATTGGGGTTATGTTTTATTCAGGTATCAATGCCGCTTTTAAAAATCTGTCGGGTGCAAGTGAAAAATATTATAGGGAATATAGGTTGGGAGACCTCTGGGCAGCTTTTTACAAGGCGCCTGAAAGTATGGAGGAAAAGATAAAGTCCCTTCCCTTTGTCAAAATGGCAACAGGCAGGGTTGTACAGGATGTAAAGATTGGCATATCGGGTGAAAATGCTGTTGTAAGGCTTATAACGTTACCTGATGAAAAAAGGGATATTGTAAATGATATAATGATAACTTCCGGTAGATATTTTTCTAATGCCGATAGCAACCAGTGCCTTGTGGAGGAAGGATTTTTTAAAGCTCACAACTTGAAGATAGGTGACTATATCTCTCCTGTAATAAACGGTATCGAAGTAAAACTAAAAGTGGCAGGTTCGGTAAAAGGTCCTGAATATGTGTATACCATAAAGGATGGAAGTGAATTGGTGCCGGACAATAAAAGGTTTGGTGTCGTATATGTCAAGAAGTCTTTTGGGCAGGCAATTTTAGGATTTGATGGTTCAATAAACAACCTTACAATGCTTTTTCACGAAGGAACAGATGTGGATAAGGCAAAGGATGATGTGAAAAAAGCATTAAAGGAATTTGGGGTAACGGGAATAGTCGAAAGAGAGAATCAAATAAGCAACAAAATGCTGAGTGAGGAATTAAAAGGGTTGAAATCTACAGGAGGAGCCTTTCCTGTAATATTCTTTATAGTAGCAGCCGTTATTATCTATATTACCATGGGCAGGATGGTTGAAAACCAGAGGAGTCAAATCGGCGTGTTAAAGGCTTTTGGTTTCAGTAATTTACAGGTGTTGCTCCATTACCTGTCCTACTCGGTTGTTATTGCAATACTGGGCAGTATTATAGGAGCAATTTTCGGTATGTTCCTCGGAAAGGCTTTTACAGAGCTGGAAAATACGTACTTCAATCTTCCGGCGGCGGATATGAAAATGTACCCCGAGCTTGTCATACCTGCATCTATGCTCACACTTATCTTCTGCCTGCTGGCAGGATATAACTCCTGTAAAAGGGCTTTCAGGATTATGCCGAGTGAGGCAATGCGCGCTAAAGCACCTTTGAAAGGAAAGAAGATTTTTATTGAGAAAATTGCAGTGTTGTGGGGAAATCTCGGATACAGATGGAAGATAATTTTGAGAAATGTCTTCAGGTATAAAAGGAGAGCCTTGCTTACCTCCATAGGAGTTATCTTTGCGACGGCAATAACTTTTATAGCGTTTGGACAAATGGATTCCATCAATTTCTTGATAGACCAGCAGTACAGCAACATACAAAACTATGATATAAAAGTGAATTTTACAAAGTTTTTAAATATAGAGGAATTAAGCCATATAAAAAACATTTCTCATGTTGCTAAGCTTGAACCTGTGGTTGAAACAGGAGTGGAAATATCCAACGGCTGGAGAAAGAAAGACATAGGCTTTACTGCCTTAATTAGCAGCCCGGAGATTTATAAGGTGACCGACAAGGATGGAAATCCCGTAAAGCTTCCGGATAACGGAATACTGATACCTGATAAACTATCAAGAACACTTGATGTAAGGCCCGGAGATATGGTTCATATTAAATCCTTCCTTCCGGCCAAAGAGAAGAAAGAGATACAGGTAAAAGGGGTTATAGCACAATATATTGGCAGCAGTGTGTTCAATAATATAGACAGTATGAATTATCTGACCGGTGAAGGGAGAATAGCCAATTCAGCCGTAATAAAGATTGATAGCAGCAGCAATGAAAAACAGGTCATGGATAAGCTAAAGGAAATGCCAGCAGTCGGTTCGGTACAGTCCAAGACGGATTCTTTGAATAATTTGATGAAAAACATGGGGTCCATGTCATCTTTCGTTGGAGTAATGATCGTTCTGGCTGCTGTGCTTTCAATTGCGGTTATTTATAATATAGCGACCATAAATATATTCGAGCGACAGAGGGAGCTTGCTACGCTGAAGGTGCTTGGATTCAAGGATGGCGAAGTTAGAAGCCTGATTTTTAATGAGAACTACCTTATAACATTATTTGGTATTCTAGTTGGCCTGCCCTTTGGGAAGTGGCTTGGAAACTCCATGATGTCCATGTATGAGACCGACGCTTACAGTTTTGTATTTGTTGCGGGGACAGGAGATTACTTCCTGGCGGCAATTCTTACGGTAGTATTTACGGTTTTGGCTAATCTGATTCTTATGAAAAAAATCAGAACCATTAGCATGGTAGAGGTTTTGAAAAGCAATGAATAAAGGAGTGATTGTTAAAATGAAAAAGAAGCTGAAATGGATAATTATCGGGGTAGTGGTTGTGATTGCCGGAATTGCATTATACAGTACAAAAACCGGAGGTGTCAGCGCTGAAGTGTTGAAGGTGTCAAAAGGAGATATAAGACAATACCTGGAGGACACTGCACAGGTGCTGTCACAGGAAAAACAGACTGTTTATATTGAAGGTTCAGGAAAAGTTATTGATATAAACGTGGACGCCGGGGATGCCGTAAAACAGGGTGACCTGCTTTTAAGCCTTGACAAGAAGGATATGGAGCTGCAGCTAAGGGATGCTGAAGCAGGGATTGAGGCGGCAAGAGCTCAATTAAAGGGTACAGAGCTAATCAATTATGCCAATAAAATCGAACTGGCGAAGGTTTCGGTTGTCCAAGCTGAAAATGCATATGAATCAGCAAAAAGAAACTTTCAAAATGTAAAGGAACTATACGAATCGAATGCATTGAGCAAGGATGAATTTGAAAAGGCTCAGAATGCCTATAATACTGCTGCAGCTGCTTTGGATTCGGCAAACCTGCAGATGGCGGATGTAAAGCAAGGTGCACCCGAATATCTTAAAAAGAACTACAAAGCACAACTTGAGCAGGCTGTTATCCGTAGGGATACCATCCTTAGAAACATTCGGAAACAGGAAGTAAGGGCCGCCATGGATGGAATTATTATTGAAAAGCTTGTTGAAAAAAATTCAATAGCGGTTCCCTCTACCGCAGCATTTGTCATAGGGAATGTCAATAATCTGGAGCTTGAAGCCGAAATTTTAGCAGACGATGCCAATAAAGTCAAAATAGGTGACAAGTGGAAATTACCGGTAAGCCGATTGGTGATGCAGTTCTGAAGAGAAAAGTCATAAAAATTGCGCCTGCCGCCAAAACAGTGACATCCTTTTTGGGAGTTAACCAAAAGAGAGTTCCGGTTACAATTGAAATGGCGGATAGAAAAGTCGTGTTAAAGCCCGGTTACAGCCTGGATGTAAAGATTATAACCGCTGTAAAAAGTGATGTAATCAAGGTGCCGGATAGCTCAGTGTTTGAATATAAGGGTACGAGCAATGTTTTTATTATTGAGAATGGCAAAGCCCTTCTAAGAACAGTAAAAAAGGGAATAGAAAGCGGGAATTATATAGAAATCCAGGAGGGCTTAAAGGAAGGGGATGTAATTCTTGTTAAGCCCGATAACGACATAAAGGAAGGCATTAAAATCAAACCTCTGGATGAAAAGCAGTGAGGAGAGTGGTAAAACTGTACAGTAAATTTGAAAACCTGACAGAAGAGAAGAAGAAAAGAATCATTGATGTATGCGTTGAGGAATTTTCAAAATACAGCTATAGAGATGCTTCAACCAACAGTATTGTCAAAAAGGCGGGAATATCCAAGGGGATATTGTTCCATTATTTTGGAAATAAAAGGAGACTCTACCTCTACGTTTTAGACTATATTATAGACTTTTTTACCGAAAAATTTTACAAAATGATGGATGATCTTCCCGCAGATTTTTTTGAAAGGATAATGAAAACGGGACTTATCAAATTAAAGATGGCTCACGAATATCCGTCCATGTATAAGATTTTATTAGATGCCATTACACATGCGCCTGATGATTTGAAGGAAGAGGTACAAGCCAGGTATGAAAAAATGTATAAAGAAAGCATGCCTATGCTATTAAAGGACATAGACACTTCAAAGTTCCGGAAGGATATCGATAGGAATAAGGCAATAGAATTAATAATGCTTGCATTGGAAGGTGTAAGCAACAAGTATTTAAATATATTCAAAAATATGCCGGCAGACAGAATATGGACTGAAATGGAAAACGTCCTGAAGGACTACAATGAATATATCGAAATTTTAAAGGGCGGAGTATATGGCAGTGGAGCATAGGAACAACCATGGAGATGTTTATTTATAAAAAAGAATCGAGGAAATATCCCTCGACTCGTAATTTTGAATTAATGTATTACCTGTAATGATATTCTTGGGTTGAGCAAGCTAATTTTCCATCGTGAACCCGAGTTTCTTTTTGTTGCTTGCCTCTCTCAACAATCTTAATTCATCATACATCTCAGGATCTACAGCAACTAAAACACAGCCTATATTAGCCATTTCTGTAATTCGCTCGGGTGTATTTTCCTTCTTGAATAGTTGTCTTACCGGATCAGGGTATACCCACTTATAACTCTCTTCAACGGTATGCTCAACCATGGCTGATAATTCTTCAGCATCGTCAGGCTTGAAATCCCTTATTATTGGTTCCATGAAACCTCACCCTTTTTATATGCCAAACCTTGCACCAGTTTCTGCTATTATTATGTATATTAAGGCTTGGAAGATTTATAACATAAAAAGCTAAAATTCAATCTAAAGAATTTGGTCCAACAAATTTTTATATTATTTTCTTAGTTCCATAACCAGCGTCAATCCTTTCCTGTTAAGTATGGACAATAAAAGCTCTTTTAATGGCATCTTCCTCTTCCTTGTGAAATGGTTTTCTTTGACTTTCCTGCAATAGGAGACAAAAGAATTCTTTTGAACATGTTCGATATCACGTCTAAAACGAATCTCTGAACATCTCACTACAATCACCTCCTATTTTTCCTCTTCGTATACCAACCGAGGTTTCTTTTTTGCATAAGCCGCTTTTAAATAAGGAATCTGGTCTTCAGTGACAGGTCCCAGATAAGCTTTAACTATTTGTTTTACCTGCCCATCAATTCTTTTGTTTTCAACCAGACTGGCGTAATAGTGTATCTTTTTACCATAATTTTTCTTTAGAATTTTAATAAACACACAATCACCTCTCACTACAATATAACATATATATTCATAAAACAAAAGCTTTATTTAGTTATATTCTCATTACACTACCAATAAAATATAAGGAGTCTGATACCTATTCAATAGATATTTGACTCCTTATATTTTTAAAATCCTTAAGTTAATGACATTGTGATATCTCAAGGTTTTTCTTAGTTGGTGCGCCATCGGGGACTCGAACCCAGGGCCCACTGATTAAGAGTCAGTTGCTCTACCAACTGAGCTAATGGCGCATTTTTCGTCAAGCAAATAATATTATAAGGCTATGGAATGCACTTGTCAACGGGAAAATTTGCAAAAAGAAGAACCAAACGGTTCTCCTTTTTGCAAGGTATTTATAAATTACTCACCACCATATCCCCGACTTCAGTCGTACTATACCCCATCCTTCCTGCAGAGAGGCTCTGCAGCTTAAGAACAACTTTCATTATTGAGTCCTCAACAGCTTGAGCAGCCGTATCCTCGCCTAATTGTTCAAGCATCATTTGAACAGAAGCTATGGCAGCTAAAGGATTTATAACATTCATACCCGTGTACTTTGGCGCCGATCCTCCTATCGGTTCGTACATTGAAACACCGTTAGGATTGATGTTGCCGCCTGCCGCTATACCCATGCCTCCCTGGATAACTGCACCAAGGTCTGTTATGATATCGCCAAACATGTTATCCGTAACTATAACATCAAAGAATTCGGGATTCTTAACCATCCACATACAGGTTGCATCAACATGAGCGTAATCTGTCTGGATATCAGGATATTCTTTTGCTACTTCATAGAAGGTTCTTTCCCATAAGTCAAAAGCGTAGGTTAATACGTTTGTTTTTCCACACAGGGTCAATTTCTTCTTCTTATTTCTCTTGCGGCAGTAGTCAAAGGCAAACCGTATGCATCTTTCAACCCCTTTGCGTGTATTAACAGATTCCTGAGTGGCTATCTCGTCAGGTGTACCCTTCTTTAAAAATCCGCCTGCCCCAGCATAAAGGCCTTCAGTATTTTCCCTGATTACAACAAAGTCAATATCATCGGGGCCTTTGTCTTTTAAGGGTGTATCTATGTTCGGGTAGAGTTTGACAGGACGTAGGTTTATGTATTGATCCATCGTAAACCGGAGATTTAACAATATACCTTTTTCAAGAATACCTGGTTTTACATCCGGATGCCCTATAGCGCCAAGTAATATTGCGGTTTTACTCTTAATTTTCTCGATTTCGTTTTGAGGTAGGATTTCACCTGTTCTAATATACCTATCTCCACCCAGGTCGAAGTGTTCCAACTCTATAGAAAATCCAAAATTTTTACTTGCTGCTTCTAGAACCTTTACGCCTTCTCTTACTACTTCAGGACCTGTTCCGTCTCCGGGAATGACGGCGATTTGATAGGATGTTGATGACTCCACCACAGCCTCCTTCATATTTATTGTGCGGCCATATGATGCCCTAAGGGTGCATTTTATTAGCGCAATGAACCTGTTTAGTCAACGGCAAAAGCAACGAGAGCAGACAAAACGCGGTGATTCTTTTGAATTCCGGCGGTGATAGAAAAAAATTATGTGTCAA
>DHFP01000261.1 GCA_002402315.1 Clostridiales bacterium UBA4821 | reverse complement strand
GTGAGGGAGAGATAGAGAGGGAGCTTAAAATGCAGTAAATAAGTACAATTGTAATAAGGAAGAATGGAGACAAGATATTGAATTGGATAGAGATAAGTATTAAGACAACAGGAGAGGCTGTAGAAGCAATAGCCGATATGCTAACCGGCTTTGGTGCTAACGGAGTTGCAATAGTTGACCCTGCTGATATTATAATCAAGGATAACCAATCAATTGTATGGGATTATATAGATGAAAATCTAACTAATAGTGATGACTCGGTGCATATTAAGGCTTACTATCCGGACAACCAGACCATTAATCAAACAATTGAGAATATCAAATCTTCAATAGAAAACATTAAGAATTTCTTAGATGTTGGGGAATGTCTCATAGAGATTAAAACCGTATGTGACCAGGATTGGGAAAATGAGTGGAAGAAGTATTATAAGCCTCTAAGGGTTGGACAACGGATTTTAATTAAGCCTACCTGGGAAAGTGCAGAGATATCCGAAAACGATATAGTTGTTGAACTGGATCCGGGTATGGCTTTTGGTACCGGTACTCATGAATCTACAAGAATGTGTATTGAACTTTTAGAGAACTATGTTTCAAAAGGTAATACACTATTAGATGTTGGCTGCGGTTCGGGAATATTATCTATTATTGGTGCAAAGCTTGGATGCTCAAGAGTTTTAGGGATTGATCCAGATCCGGTTGCTGTAAAAGTTGCAGAAGAAAATATTCTTATAAATAACGTTGAGCATATAGTAACAGTAAAAAAAGCAGTTATTGAGGAGCTTGAAGTACAGGCATTTGATGTTGTGGTTGCAAATATTATAGCTGATGTTATAATTAACATATCTGACAAAGTAAAACAATTCCTTATAGGTGAAGGTGTATTTATTGTTTCCGGAATAATAAAAGACCGGGCAGAACATGTTAGGATCAAACTTTCAGTAGAAGGATTTAAGATAACTCAAGAAATATATCAAGGTGAATGGGTGGCCATGGCTGCTATAAAAACAAGTCCTGAGTAAAAAACTAATTCTTTTAGGAGAATTGCATTAGATGAGAAAGTTCTTTGTAGAAGATAGCACCATAAAAAACAATAAGGTATTTATATCCGGTGAGGATGTTAATCATATTAAAAATGTATTGAGATTAAAAGTAGGAGATAATATAATAGTAAGTAATGGGAAATGCAGTGAATATGAGGTGCAAATTAAAGATATTAGCAGTATTATAGAGGGGCAGATTATACAAAAGATTGAGAATAATTCTGAACCTTCGGTGGACATCACATTGTTCCAGGGAATACCTAAAGGCGAGAAAATGGAATTAATTATTCAAAAAGCTGTTGAAGTTGGTGTAAAGAAAATTATACCGGTGATAACAGAGCGGGTTATAGTCAAGCTTGATGAAAAAAGTGCTGAAAAGAAGGCTGAAAGGTGGCAAAAAATTTCTGAACAGGCAGCCAAACAATGCGGTAGAAATGTTATTCCGGAGGTTTCACAACCTATAAGCTATAATCAGGCGCTGAAGATTCTAGAGAGTTATGATCTGGCATTAGTATTATATGAAAAGGAAAAAGATAAAACTTTAAAAGAAATTCTCAGTGAATTGAGTAATATACCTCAACGTATTGCAGTTTTTATAGGCCCGGAAGGCGGGTTCTCAGATAAGGAGGCTGAATTAGTCAGCCGGTTCATTATAATATCTCTAGGACCCAGGATATTAAGAACTGAGACGGCAGGATTGGTTGCTGTATCAATAATTCTTTATCAAGCGGGAGATCTAGGCTAATGAATAAAAAAAGTGTTTTAATAATTGATGACGCAATGTTCATGAGGCGGCTGCTCAAAGATATGATTGAACGTGATGGATATTGTGAAGTTGTTGGTGAAGGTGCTAATGGATATGAAGCTATAAATAAGGCGAAAGAACTTCAGCCGGATATTATAACTATGGATATAATTATGCCTGAGTTAGATGGAATAGATGCGGTAAAAGAAATTCTAGTTGTTAGTCCAATGTCAAAAATAATAATGATATCTTCAGTTGGGAATCATAAGGTAGTAAATGATGCTATAGATGCCGGAGCATTTGACTATCTTGTAAAACCGCTAAATAAAGAAGAAATTAGCAGGGTAATAAGGAAAGCACTAAGTGTATAAGTTATAAGGGAGGACACATAAAAATGAAAAGGGCAGAGAAGGATAAGCTAATAAATTTTACACTCATAAATGTATTTATCGCAACGGTATTTGCAATAATTTTATATGTAATAGTACAAGGCTATACCAATATCAATCCAAACACGGCAATAATCTTTGTTATTTATGCAGGGTCATTTCTTACTTTAACAGGTTTGGCTGCGATCATACTTTCTTACATGAGAAGAAAACTTTCTGTTGTTAGATATTCGCTCATTCCATTAGTCCTTGGATTATTGATGTTAGTTATGCATTTTGGCTTTTTGACGACAAAATATGGGTATTATGTTTATTATTCTTTATTGGCACTGATTGCATTATATATAGTTGGTGTAATCGGATACACAGTCAATAGAATAAGGTTGAGTTAATAGATTTTGCTTTGTACTATTTAATATTATGGTATAATACTTGAGAACAAATTAATTGGTAAAGGGAGTTATTTCATGATAAGAAGCATGACCGGTTTCGGGAGAGGTACATACTCGTTAGATGGAAGAGAGTACCATGTTGAGATAAAAACAGTTAATCATAGATATAGTGATATTTCTATTAGGATATCTAAAGCATACAGCTACCTTGAAAGTAAAATAAGAGAAGAGTTAGGTAAAAAAATAATTAGAGGAAAAGTAGATGTTAATGTATGGGTTGATGATTATGGAACAAGAGGCAGAACGGTATTATTAGATGAGGGATTAGCTGATTTATATATGAATTCACTTGAAAAATTAAAACAGAGATATGCGATAAATGAAGAAGTAAGCTTGTCGTTAATCTCAAGATTTCCGGATGTATTAAGGGTAAAAAAGGAAGAAGACGATGAAGATGTTGTTTGGAGTGAATTGAAGCAAGCATTAACTCAGTCTGTTGATGCACTGATAGTAATGAGGGAAAGGGAAGGTTCCCAGTTAAAAAACGATATATTAGAAAAAACCGCAAATCTGAACACTTACGTATCTCAAATAGAATCCAGGGCATCTCTAGTTGTTAACGAATACAGAACTAGACTTAACTACAGAGTTAAAGATATCTTAGGAGATACAATGGTAGATGAGGGAAGACTGGAAGTTGAGGTTGCATTATTTGCAGATAGATGCAGCATAGAAGAAGAAATAACCCGTCTTAAGAGCCATATTAAACAGTTAAATCACTCACTAGAAGATGGTCAGGCTGTTGGAAGAAAGCTTGATTTTTTGGTACAGGAAATGAATAGGGAAGTAAACACTATCGGTTCAAAAGCCAATGACCTTGAAATTACAAAGGTTGTAGTAGAAGCAAAAAGTGAAATTGAGAAAGTTAGAGAACAGATACAAAATATTGAGTAATGGAGGCAAGGTATGAAATTAATAAACATTGGATTTGGTAACATTGTATCAGCAAACAGATTGATCGCTATTGTCAGTCCTGAATCAGCGCCAATCAAGAGAATTATCCAGGAAGCAAGAGACAGGGGAATGCTTATTGATGCTACATATGGCAGGAGGACCAGAGCTGTAATCATAACAGATAGTGACCATATAATATTGTCTGCGGTTCAGCCTGAAACAGTGGCAAATAGACTAAACAGCAAAGAGACAGCAGATAATGATGATATAGAGGAAGTTTCAGAATAAGATTTAGTATTGTATTAATTACATTATTGGAGAGAACAAATGAAAAACTATAGGGGTATGCTGATAGTTGTATCAGGTCCATCGGGATCCGGGAAAGGTTCTATTTGTTCTGAATTGAGTAAACAAAGAATTGATGTCACAATTTCCGTTTCTGTTACTTCACGACCTCCAAGAGCTGAAGATATTGAAGGGAAGAGCTACTACTTTAAGACTGAAAAAGAATTTGGAGAAATGATTAATAAACATGAACTGCTTGAGTGGGTGAGGTATTGTGACAACTATTACGGAACTCCCAAGAAGGATTTAGAAAACAAACTTGACGAGGGTATAAATGTAGTATTGGAAATTGAAGTTACAGGTGCACTAAATGTGAAGAAAGTATATCCTGATAGTGTACTTGTATTTATAGTACCTCCAAGATACGAGGACCTGATTGATAGGTTGAGAGGGAGAGGTACTGAGGATGAGGAAGTGATTCGGAAACGAATTAACAAGGCAATTGTTGAGATCCAATCTGTTAAAGAATACGACTATCTTGTAGTAAATGATACTGTTCAGAATGCTGTGTCTCAAATTGAAGCTATAATTGATGCAGAAAGAAGCAGAGTGATCAGAAATCAGGATAAACTTGATAAATTCATTGAAACATTAAAGGAGGCTAAAAAAGATGATAGAACCCTCAATCAATAATCTCCTAGAAAAAGCTGACAGCAGATATACGTTAGTTATACTGGCTGCAAAAAGAGCAAGACAGCTATCAGATGGTGCACATAAACTAGTTAATTGTGATTCGGAAAAGCCCGTCTCAGTGGCGATAAATGAGATTAGTGATGATAAAATCACATATATAAGAACCAAGAGCGGAATAAAATAGGGGTGGGATGCACATAAATGCTAAATAGCAAAACAATTGTAGTTGGGGTTACTGGAGGGATAGCAGCATATAAATCTGCAGAACTTGTTAGAAGGCTTAAGAAGCTAAATGCTGCAGTACATGTAATAATGACAGAGAATGCATGTAACTTCATAACACCTCTAACCATGCAAACATTGTCTCAAAACCCAGTTGCCAATAACATGTTTAAAGAACCATCAACATGGGAAATTGAGCACATTTCACTTGCTCAAAAAGCTGATTTATTTGTAATTGCACCTGCTACGGCAAACATAGTTGGTAAAGTGGCTAATGGTATTGCTGATGACATGTTATCTACTACCATAATGGCAGCAAAAGCGCCTGTAATTTTTGCATGTGCCATGAACGAAAATATGTATCAAAATCAAATAGTACAACACAATATAAGTAAGTTGAGAAAGGTTGGCTATATATTCATTGAACCCGATTGTGGGAAACTGGCATGCGGACAGGAAGGACAAGGCCGGCTGGCCGATCTGGATGATATTGTTGATAAGGTTATCAGGACAATTATTTATAAGCCTGATCTGGCAGGAAAAACTATACTTGTTTCGGCTGGACCGACAAAAGAGTTTATTGATCCGGTAAGATTCATTACCAATGGTTCATCAGGTAAGATGGGATATTGCTTAGCAAAGGCTGCTGCAGGCAGAGGTGCAAGGGTCATTTTGATTTCCGGGCCCGTCAGTTTAAAGGCGCCACGTGGAGTAGATTGTGTAAACATTGTAACTGCTCAAGAAATGCATGAAGAAATGATAAAACGGTTTGAGTATGCGGATATAATAATAAAAGCTGCTGCAGTAGCAGATTATAGGCCAATTAATATGGCGAATAATAAAATAAAAAAAGCTGCAAACAATTTGGTTCTCGAAATGGTAAAGAATCCGGATATATTAAAAGATGTAGGGTCACGAAAAGGAAAAAGAATAGTGGTCGGATTTTCAATGGAGACAGAAAATCTGGAGCAAAATGCCTTAACCAAATTAAAAGAAAAGAATCTGGATATGATTGTAGCAAATGACATTACTGCTGAAGGTGCAGGGTTCGATAAGGATACCAATGTAGTAAAGATAATTAATAAGTTCGGAATGATAAAGAACCTACCTGTAATGACAAAAGAGCATGTAGCAAATGTAATATTGGATGAAGTTTTAAGATTAGAAAATGTTGAAAAATAGCTTAAGAAAACAAACCCCCGTATTTAAAACAACACGGGGGTTTTCTATTTTTCATAAAAACACTTCACTCATAATCAAATTTAAAGTATTATTTTATTGAAACTGCAAGTTAGACATATGTGCCAATTTGATTCAGAATACTGAGGTAAAACATGGGCAAAATTGCAGAAGTTATAATAAACAGTTCAGCCAGGCAAGTGGGTAGAGTATTTCATTACATCATTCCTGATAACATGATGAACCGGATAAAAATCGGTCAGCTTGTTTCTGTTCCTTTTGGGAAGTCCAATAAGGAAACTAAAGGGTTTGTAATGGGCATTATCGAAAATTCCGAATTTGCTGACCTGAAATCAATTAAGAATATACTGGTAGAAGAAAGCTTGTTCAAGGAAGAATTGATTGAACTTGCATTTTCGATGAGCAGTAAATATATGTGCAGTATTTCTGAGTGTTTAAGAATTATGTTGCCGCCTTTAGGGCGGTTGGAAACCAAGGAAGTTTTAAAAGACCTGTTAAAATATAAAGACCCTTTGGCAAATAATGATATAGTAAGGACGGCTGCATTTGAACCTAATAAATTTCAGAAGCAGGCCATAGAAGAAATTACGGCACTAATAAACAAAGGCCGGCCGGCTGAAGTGCTTATTCACGGCGTTACGGGGAGCGGGAAGACCGAGGTTTATCTCCAATTGATATCCAGAGCTTTGGACCAGGGTAAGCAAGCCATTGCGCTGGTTCCGGAGATATCGCTGACGCCTCAGATGATTCAGAGATTCGTAGGTAGGTTTGGTCAAGAGGTTGCAATTTTGCACAGCAGACTATCTGATGGTGAGAGAAGCAATCAATGGTATAAGATAAAACAAGGCATGGTAAAGGTTGTCGTTGGAGCCAGGTCAGCTATATTTGCACCTTTTGAGAAACTTGGGCTAATAATAATTGATGAAGAGCATGAGCATACATATAAGTCTGAAAAGACACCCAAATATCATGCAAGAGAGGTCGCCTTAAAGAGATGTGAATTTGAAAACTGTGTTTTAGTACTTGGTTCTGCAACGCCTTCAGTTGAAACATATCATAAGGCTTTAGATGGGAAGATTGATTTCATAGAGTTACCCGAGCGGGCCAACAGCAACAAACTGCCAAATGTAGAGATTGTGGACATGAGGAGAGAGTTGGAAGCCGGGAATAAATCCATATTCAGCAGAAGCTTATACAAAGCAATAAAGGAGAATTTAGAATATAGCAATCAAACAATACTATTTTTAAATAAACGCGGATATTCAAGCTTTATATTATGCCGTAATTGCGGTTATGTACCCAGGTGCAGGTACTGCAATATTTCTTTGACCTATCACCTTCATGGTAATAGATTGGTGTGCCATTACTGCGGATACACCAGGGCCAATTATAAAACCTGTCCATCGTGCAGCAGCGAGTACATCAGGCACTTTGGTGTAGGGACTCAGAAGCTTGAAGAAGAAGTTAATAAGTATTTTCCAGATGCCTCTGTCTTGAGAATGGATTTGGATACAACTTCACGAAAGAATTCACATGAGCAAATTTTAAAGAAGTTCAGGGATGAAAACGTTAACATATTAATTGGTACTCAGATGATAGCCAAGGGGCATGACTTTCCAAATGTTACCTTGGTAGGTGTAATCTCTGCTGACCTAATGCTTAATATGGAGGATTTCAGGTCTACCGAAAAGACATTCCAACTTCTGACGCAGGTTGCCGGAAGGGCTGGCAGGGCAAAGAAGGAAGGAAAGGTGGTCATTCAAACATATGAGGTGGACAACTTCAGTATTCTGACAGCCAAGGACCATGATTATGTAAAGTTTTACAACCAGGAGATTATCCTGAGAAAGGAATTGAATTACCCTCCTTTTTGCGATATAGTTTCGGTTCTTGTTACAGGAGAAGATGAAGTAAAAGTGAAAGAGGTATCCGGAGAGGTTGAAAGTACCATAAGAAGAGAACTTAACGGATATGAAGATGGATTATTGATTCTAAATGCAGTTCCGGCGCCAATTTCGAGAATTAAAAACAGGTTCAGGTGGAGGATTATTATAAAGTGCAGTATGAATGATGAATTGAGGGAAAAGCTGAATGTGATGTTTCAACAGGAATCAAAGCGTGTTGAAAAATGGTGCAATATCGGTGTAGACGTGAATCCACTAAGTATGTTGTGACAAGTAGCGTCAGGTGAAACTAACCTCCAGAAATTATTTTCCTAAGTTAGACCATTGACATTAAACATGTTTAAAAAGTATGATATTTGTGCATAAGTATAAAGGGGGCAACAAATATGGCACTTAGAAATATAAGAGAAGATGGAGATGAAATACTTAGAAAAATTTCCAAACCGGTAACTGAAATTAACGAGAGTATAGAAATACTCCTGGACGATATGTATGAAACTATGAAAAATGAAGGGGTCGGTCTCGCTGCGCCTCAGGTAGGAATTTTGAAAAGAGTAATAGTCATAGATGTTGGAGAGGGAGTTTTAGAACTGATAAATCCGGAGATTATAAGTCAGGAAGGTGAGCAGATTGCTGTAGAAGGCTGCTTGAGTATACCCGGTGTTTTCGGGGAAGTAAGAAGGCCTGATAAGGTCACAGTAGAGGGCCTTAACAGGAAAGGACAAAAGGTAATAATAGAGGGAGAAGCATTACTAGCCAGGGTACTGTGTCATGAGATAGACCACTTAAACGGTATTCTGTTCAAGGATAAAGTAATAAAATTTATCGAACCTGAAGGAAAAAGGAGAAGATGAGTCTGAAAGTTGTTTTTATGGGAACACCTGATTTTGCAGTCAGTTCTTTAGATAGCATTGTAAAGGCAGGACATAATGTTCTTGCCGTTGTTGCCCAGCCGGATAAACCAAAGGGTAGGGGAATGAAACTGGTTTCTCCTCCAGTAAAGGACTATGCATTAAATGCAGGTATTGAAGTACTTCAACCTGTAAGTATAAGGAAAGAGGATTTTATTAACCAATTAAGAGATCTGAATACTGATATTATAGTAGTTGTAGCATATGGAAAGATATTACCAAAAGCTATTCTTGACCTGCCAAGGTATGGCTGTGTAAATGTTCATGCTTCACTGCTTCCAAAATACAGAGGAGCGGCACCTATACAATGGTCGATTGTCAATGGCGAAAAGGTGACCGGAATAACAACAATGTATATGGATGAGGGGCTTGATACAGGTGATATGATTCTTAAAAAAGAAGTAATAATAGACGAAGATGACACTGCTCAGACCTTGCATGACAAGCTGGCTGTTGAAGGTGGTAAGGCATTGGTTGAAACACTTAAATTGATCGAAAAAGACAAGGCGCCAAGAATTAAACAGAGTGGCGAAGCAACCTATGCCCCTATACTAAAAAAGGAAGATGGGCTGATTGATTGGAATAAGCCGGCAGCAGTAATACGCAATCTGATA
Organism: Clostridiales bacterium UBA4821; assembly: GCA_002402315.1. GTDB lineage: Bacteria > Bacillota > Clostridia > Acetivibrionales > UBA4821 > UBA4821. The sequence goes on along the minus strand of DHFP01000261.1, from coordinate 11,191 downwards.
AGAGGGTTATATCCATGGCCCTGCGCATTTACATATTTGAATAATACATTAATAAAGATTTATAGAGTTAAAATTACAGATGAGGTTAGCCCGGCTGAATCCGGTACCATAATAACGGGAAATCATAAACAGGGTTTGAAGGTTAGTTCAGGTTCAAAGGTATTAAAGGTAGAGGAGCTACAGCCTGAAGGTGGAAGGAGAATGACGGCTGAGGAGTACCTTATAGGCCATATGATAGGTTCCGGAGAAAAATTTACGACAGGAAGAAGATAGAATGAAGTTAGATAATAAAACATTTATTAATGCATCAACAATATTAATAGGAATATTTACTGTGCTGTTGGTTCCATTCTTATTACTGTACAAATTTTCAAATCTTCAATTATATAACTATTTTTTGCTGTTTATTATTTCTGTTGGTATAATAGCTATCGCATTAATTATGTTCTCGTTTTTTTTAGTTTTAGCAACAAGTTTTATGAATGAACCTAAAAGCTTGAATGTATCAGGAATTATTCAGTTTAGCTTTTGGATATTTCGAGTTATGCTGCTGCCTTTTTTATATGTTATAGTAAAAATATTTAATTTAGACAAGGAACAATTAGACAGATTCTTTATTGACTACAATAATGGAGTGGTAAAGTCGACTCTAAAAAAAGTAAATAATTCACGGCTTATACTGCTTTTACCTCATTGTTTGCAGAATCAATCATGCGGGCTGAAAATTACCAATAATATTAATAATTGCAAAAGATGCGGCAAGTGTGATATTGGCAGTTTGGCTGCGCTAAGCGATAAGTGGGGAATTAAGGCAATTGTAGTAACAGGTGGAACTGCTGCACGGACTGAACTGGCAAAAATAAGGCCGTCAGCTGTGGTTTCGGTTGCTTGCGAGAGGGACTTGGCCAGTGGGATAAACGATGTAAACAGTATACCCGTAATAGGGGTATTGAATATGCGGCCCAATGGTCCATGTTTCAATACCAAGGTAAATATTGAAAATATTGAACAGGCAATAATACAGATGCTTGAAAATAGTGCAAGACAGAGAGAACTAAGCGCCGGATAGTGACAATAGGGACGGTTCACTTCAAACCGTCCATGTTGTCACTCGGAACCTTTGGAGGAAAAATATGAACAAACCGATATCGGCAAGGGAAGCAGCCTTAAAAGGGTTATATAGAATTGATGTGGAAGAAGGTTACTCAAATATAGTATTAGACGATATTCTAAGTAATTTTGAAGTCAATGACATTGACAAGCCTCTTATTACAGAAATCGTATATGGAGTTGTGAGTAGAAAGCTTTCACTTGATTACATAATTAATAAGAACTCAAAAGTTAAATCCAATAAGATATCACCATGGATCAGAAACATTATGAGAATGGGTATTTATCAAATCCTATACCTAACCAAAATACCGGTATCAGCAGCTTGTAATGAAAGTGTCAAGCTTGCAAGGAAATATGGTCATCAGGCTTCAGCGGGGTTTGTAAATGCCATATTAAGAAAGGTAGCGGATTCAGGCGAAGGTATATTTGAATTAGCAAATATGAGTGACATTGAACGAATATCAATATTGCATTCCCATCCTGAATGGGTTGTCAGGAGGTGGGTTGGGCAATATGGCTCTGAATTTACTCAGGACCTTTGCAGGTCAAACAACGAAAGACCTAAAATTGTGATAAGGGCTAATACTCTATTAATAAGCAGGGAAAATCTAATAGAGATGTTTAATGAAAAAGGTATAAAGGTAAGCGAATCAAAAATATCAAAGAATGGGTTAATATTTCAACAGGGAAACCCGATAAATGAGTTGTTTCATAAGGGAATGTATACTGTTCAGGATGAAGCTGCTATGCTGGTATCGGAAGTATTAGACCCAAAGCCCGGCGAAATGGTTGCTGACATTTGCTCAGCTCCTGGGGGTAAGACTACACATATCGCACAGCTTATGGAGAATAGAGGTAAAATATATGCATGGGATATTCACCGGCATAGGGTTGAGCTAGTGGAAAAGGCAGCTCAAAGATTAGGTGTTAATATTATAGAGACCAGGCTGCAGGATGCTGCTCAACTTAATGAGACTTTAATTGGAAAGTGCGATAAGGTACTTATTGACGCGCCGTGCTCAGGGTTAGGAGTGATAAGAAGAAAGCCGGAGATAAAGTGGACAAGAACAGAAGAAGATTTGGATACCTTAGCAGGGTTACAGAGAAAAATATTGGCTGCGGCATCCAATTATGTGAAAAATGGTGGAAGAATGGTGTACAGCACCTGCACTTTGAATGAGGATGAAAATGAAAAGGTTGTAGAGGAATTTATAAACAAAAATAAAAATTTTGAGATTGAAACTGTAGAAAAGAAAAAATATGATATATTGAGTAATAAGGAAGTAAACGATTACTTAAATCTTTACCCGAATATTCATGGTACAGATGGTTTCTTTATAGCTTCATTGAAAAGACTATAATCATACTGGAGGAAAACCTTGGATAAGGTTAATTTGAAAGATTTATATATTGAAGAAATTGAGAAATTACTTTATGATATAAATCAGGAAAAGTACAGAGCAAAGCAAATATTCAAGTGGATTTATAAAGGTGTATGCAATATTGATGAAATGACTGACATTTCTAAACCACTTAGGGAAGAAATAAGTCAAGGGGCATTTATATCATGCCCGGAAGTATTAAATGTACAACATTCAAGTGACGATACTTATAAATATTTGTTTGGATTACTTGATGGAAATGCAATAGAAAGCGTGCTCATGAAATACAAGTATGGTTATTCTGCTTGCATATCTACGCAGGTCGGGTGTAAAATGGGGTGTGCATTCTGTGCTTCATCCAAGTGCGGATTTGTTAGACACCTTACTGCCGGGGAAATTATAGACCAGGTTATTTCCATGCAAAGGGAATCAGGAAACAGAATTTCTAAAGTCGTATTCATGGGAATTGGAGAACCACTTGACAATTATGAAAATACCATCAAAGCATTAAGGCTATTAAATAATCCATTAGGGTTAAATATTGGTTATAGAAATATAAGTGTATCAACGTCAGGGTTGGTTCCTGCAATTTTAAGACTTGCTGAAGAGAGCTTACCTATAACGCTATCTATTTCATTACATGCACCCAATGATAGAATTCGAAATCAGATAATGCCTGTTAATAAGAGATATAATATTAATGAATTAATAAATGCCTGTAAGAAATATACTAATATTACGAGAAGACGAATTTCTTTTGAATATATTTTAATTGACAATTTAAATGATAGTGAAAAGGATGCAATAGAACTTGCGGCAAAAGTTAAAGGTATGCTTGCTCATATAAATTTGATACCGTTCAACCCGGTGAGTGAACGGGATTTTAAAAGAAGTTCACCTGATAGGGTAAAAAGGTTTTTACATGTTTTAACAAAAAAGGGTATACAGACTACAGTACGTAGGGAACTTGGAAGCGAAATTGAAGCTGCATGCGGGCAGCTGCGTCTTAAACATGAGAAACATAAGGAGTGATTTTGTGAGGGTCGGAGCAGTTACCGATATCGGTAAGGTTCGACAAATTAATGAGGATAATTACTACATACCTCAAGACATTAGTGCTCATATCCCGCTATTTGTAGTGGCAGATGGAATGGGCGGACATAATGCTGGGGAATTTGCCAGTAAGGAAGCAATTGACGTAGTTACCGGATATTTATACCAGAATTACGATAATTGTAATAAAGACAGGAATAATATTATTCAGATGATAAAAGAAAGTATTTTGTGTGCAAACCAAGCTATTTATCAAAAATCTCAATCAGACCCCAATCTTCAGGGAATGGGTACAACACTTGTAGTGGTGCTGATATATAATGGAAAACTTTATATAGGACATGTTGGAGATAGCAGGGTATATGCAATAAGGAGAAATAACATATATCAGCTAACAAGAGATCACTCGTATGTAGAACAGTTAGTCAACAATGGAACAATAACAAGAGAGCAAGCTTTAAACCATCCACAGAAGAATATCATAACCCGGGCGCTAGGTACCGAGGAAAATGTTGAGATTGACCTAAGCGTAAGAAAATTCTTCAAGAAAGATACCATTATTTTATGTACGGATGGTTTAACAAATCTAGTTACAGATGAAGAGATTAAGCAAAAAGCAGTAAAGTTTAACTCCTGCCAGTATCTAGCAGAAGAGTTGGTTAATACAGCTAATGATAATGGAGGAAATGATAATATAACGATTGTTGTTATTCGAGACTAGTTTTAAACTGCTAATGTGAGGTGTAATTGTTTATATGGAAGGGAAAATACTTGGTAATAGATATGAACTACTGCAAAAAATAGGCGGGGGAGGAATGGCAATTGTATTTAAAGCAAAATGCAAGCTCCTTAACCGGTTCGTGGCAATTAAAATACTTCGCCCGGATTTTACTACCGACAACGAATTTATAAACAGGTTTAAGGTTGAATCTCAGGCTGCAGCAAGCTTATCTCATCCTAATATTGTGCCCATATATGATGTCGGGAATGAGAACGATATTCATTATATAGTTATGGAATATGTTGATGGTAAGACCTTAAAAGAGTATATAACTGAAAAAGGAGCTTTACCGTGGAGGACAGCTGTAAATATTGCTATTCAGATCTGTTCAGCTCTCGAACATGCGCATAAAAACCACATTGTTCACCGGGACATAAAACCTCATAATATAATCATAACAAAAGAGCTGATTGCAAAGGTAACAGATTTTGGAATAGCCAGGGCGGCATCTTCTTCAACGCTGACCATGACAGGAAATACAATTGGTTCAGTTCATTATTTTTCCCCGGAACAAGCCCGTGGCGGTTATACAGATGAAAAATCGGATCTGTATTCACTAGGTATAGTTCTATATGAAATGCTGACAGGTACAGTACCTTTTGATGCTGAATCACCTGTAACAATTGCATTAAAACATTTAGAAGATGAAATTCAGCCTCCTATAGAAATATCACCTAACATACCTTTAAGTATAAACAATATTATTTTAAAGGCTGTCCAAAAAAATCAGGCAAACAGGTACCAATCAGCCTCTGAAATGTTGGCGGATTTAAATATTGCGTTGAAAGAACCTAACGGTGACTTTGTTAAAATAGTCAATAATAATTTTGATGACCAACCTACGCAGCGGATACCTATTTCAAGTGAAATGAGAAATTCTAGAATAAAATCAGAAAACAATAAAGGGTTAATACAAGGAGAATCAGAAGATATGGCAGTTAAAAAGAAAAGTGATCGTGCTACGGTCATAGCAGCGCTAGTTACTTCATTAGTCATAATAGCGTTAATTACATTTGCTGCAAGTTATTTTATTTATTCAAAAATAACTAATAAGACAATTGAAATAAAAACGCCCAATTTAATAGGTATGCAGGTTGATGATGCACGTGAAATCCTTAGACAAAATGGAATTACGTTGAAAACCGAAACAAGATTTGATGAAAAGACACCAAAGGGAAACATAATAGCACAAACGCCAGATGCAGATATGAAAATAAAGTCACCAGGTGAAATTAAGGTTGTTGTTAGTGATGGACAAGAAATGGTAAAGGTACCGGACTTAACCAGTATGTCAACCAAGGATGCCCAATACGAACTACAAAAATATGGTTTGCAAATTAAAACAATATATGAGCATAGTTCCGAAATGCCGCAGGATTATGCAATAAGACAAAATCCGGCTCCGTACTCCTTAATAGCTAAAAATTCGCAGATTGAAGTATTTATTAGTAATGGACTTTCACCTAAGGCAAAAGTTCCGAACCTGATAGGCATTACGGAAAGTCAGGCTAGGAATTTAGTTAGTCAAAACAAACTAGTTTTGGGTGAGGTTAACTATTCATCAGACAGTGATAAACCATATGGTGTTGTCTTGAGCCAAAGCCTGGTATCGGAAAGTGAAGTTGACAATTTTTCTAAAATAGATATTGTCGTTAACAGCTATAAAGAAAGTTCTACAGTCGAAAAAGCAACAAAAAGCATTCCTATAGACCTGAGCAGTATTAGCAAGATAGGCTCTTTTGAAGTAAAGGTAATCATAGAAGATATTACTGGCCATAGAACAGCATACCAACATAATCATACATCAGCTGATGGTTTAATTGATATCCGTGTAAGTGGAAAGGGAAGTGCAATTATTAGAGTCTATATTGATGATGACCTGAATTCAGAGATGGTTATTGATTTTGATGGGGAGGAGCAGTAATGCACGAAGGCTTAATACTAAAGGGCATAGGAGGGTTTTATTATGTAAAATCAAATTCAGAAATTTTTGAGTGTAAGCCCAGAGGTATATTTAGGAAAGAAAAAGTAGTTCCTATAGTAGGAGATAGGGTTAATTTTTCAATAGTTAATGAAGCTTTAAAAGAGGGTGTTATCGAAAAGATTTTTCCTAGAAAATCATTATTAATCAGGCCTCCAGTTGCGAATGTCGATCAGGTAATCCTAACTTTTGCTGTAAAATCTCCGGATCCTGATTTATTACTGCTTGATAAAATGATAATAAAATCTATTTCACTAGATATAAGACCCATAATTTGTATTAATAAAATTGACTTAGATACTGAACAGAGTCTGATAAATATGTTCAGATACTATTCAAAGGCTGGTCTCGTGGTTATTTACGTGTCTGCATCTGAAGGATTCGGAATTGAAAATCTAATGTCTCTAATAGGCGGCAAACTCTCCATTCTAGCAGGACCATCAGGAGTAGGAAAATCTACTATAGTTAAAAAGCTTTACCCGGATGAGAGAGTACTGATAGGCAGCTTAAGTGATAAGATTGAGCGTGGAAAACATACTACCAGGCATGTTGAGCTATTTGAAGTTGAGGAGGGTGGTTTTCTGGCAGATACTCCTGGTTTTTCATCATTCAGCATAGATGAAATTGCAAGCATTAGCTTAGGAGACTACTATCCTGAGTTTAGAGATTACTATAAAAATTGCCGTTTTGCTGGGTGCAGCCATATCTCTGAACCTTCATGTGCTGTCAAATCTGCCGTAGAAAACCAATGTATTGATTCCGGCAGGTATGAAAGGTATAAAAAGTTGTACAAACAATTAAAAGAAAAAGAGAGGTATAAAATTTGATAGCCATTATATTATCTAATGGAGTAGCAGTAGACCATGAATATATTAAATCTATGGTATCTGAGGCTGATATGCTTATATGTGCAGATGGTGGTGCAAGGCATGCATATAGTATGGGGTTAACACCAAATCTCTTGATTGGTGATATAGATTCTGTCAGTAAAGAGCTGCTTAATTACTTTGAGGATAAAAAAGTAGAGATTATAACATACCCTTGTGAGAAAGATGAAACTGATACTCAGTTGGCTGTCGAGTATGCTGTTGATAAAGGTGCGAAAGAAATAGTGTTAGTAGGATGCACCGGGTGTAGATTTGATCATACCTTTGCTAATATATCTCTTCTTATATGGTTAATGAAAAGGGGGATCAGAGGAAAAATTATAGATAGCAATAATGAAATAAATGTAATTGACAGGTACATAAGATTATACGGAAATAAGGGAGATAAAATTTCATTGCTGTCAATAACTCCAAAAGTAACAGGCATATTTACCAAGGGGTTGAAATATGTGCTGGAAGACGGTGAGTTGTGCTACGATAAGCCTAAAGGCGTAAGTAATGAAATGACTTCCTCCCAGGCAGAAATTGTAATTAGAGATGGAATGCTTCTCGTGATTAAATCCTGGGACTAGAAAAAGACAGTCCTTAACGCTGGAGCAAAGCCACTGAGGTCAGTCCTGAGTGCTGAGTCCTGAGATAAAAATCTTTTGTGTTTTTACTCAGCACGGACATCTTTGAGCCAGCTATAGAGCTTAGCACTCAGTACTTGTAGTTAATGACGCATCTTTTCTATAGCCTCCTTATCAGGAGTTACATTTATAGTCTTAAAGTTATCATATATTACAAAGCCTGGTTTTGAACCGCTAGGCTTTTTTACATGCCTGACAAGAGTATAATCTACCGGCACGTTGGAGGATTGCCGGGCTTTACTAAAGTATGCAGCAATCATGGCCGCCTCAGTTAACGTATTATCTGATACATTCATTTTTTCAGATCTGATAATAACATGTGTGCCCGGGATATTCCTTGTATGCATCCATACATCAGTATTTTGAGCTACCTTGAGCGTTAGCCTGTCATTCTGCCTATTATTTTTACCGGCCAATATTTTATAGCCATCGGATGATGTAAAACTAAGTGGTTCAGAAGGAATATTGCTAATCTTAGATTTACCTATAGTTTTTAATATTCCTTCATTAATAAGTTCACTTTTGATTTCCTCAAGGTTACTCTCATCTTCGCTTAATTCCAGTTCATTTAAAATGGATTCGAGATAGCTGCGTTCATCTAATAATTGTTGTAGTTGGGAACTTGCAGCTTTAAAGGTACTCCTGGCCTTATTGTATTTTTTGAAATACCTTTGTGCATTTTTCGATGGACTAATACTTGAGTCAAGATTTATGGTTATCTCTTCATTTGAGTCACTATAGTAATTGTCAACGCGTATTTCACTAACTTCTTCCTGAATTCTATACAGGTTGGCAGTAAGCAGTTCGCCGTATATCTTAAGGTTTTCCCTATCAGACACAAGATCTAATTTTTCCTGCTGTATACAAATTTTTTTATTACACTTTTCCAGATTCTGAACGATTGCTTTCATTAGCTCAGTTTTTCTTTGATTGAATCTGCTTGAGGTACTCTTTTGAATATAGTATAAATCTATTGCACGACTAACTGAATTTAAAAAGCACATATTACAACAATCACCTGAATATTGGTTTTGAACTTGGTCTTGGTCTTTTTTATCTTTGATAATCCATAAAGAGTGATATTCTATAGGTTTGCTTTCATTATCAGTTATTATATATGGATTAAACCGGTTAAGTTTAATTTTTTGGAATAAGTCAAAGAGTGCTTTACTAGCTAACATGACATTGTCTTTATCTAAATTTTCATTTGGTATTAAACTATCACTGATTGTGATGGCTGCATGCGATGAAAAGAATGGACTGATTCCCGTGAAAGCAGCCACAAGTTTTTTCTCTAGTTCTCTAATATCATTAATTTGACCTAATTTTAAAGTAATTTCATTTGGAGAAATTGTTAAAGGGTCAAGCTTTTCCTGGGTTTGAGGATAATCATAATCCCTTCCGGGTAGTACTTCCCTAAGACGGCTGGTTGAAAAATCAATGTGCTTAATTGCATCAATTATTTTTCTGCCGCAATTTAGAAGGATAATGTTACTGTGCTTACCCATGACCTCAATAACCAATGTTTTTAGTGTAATATCGCCAATTTCATTTGCACTTTCAATATTAAACTCCAGTATTCTTTCCAGACCTGGTTGTGATAAACATGTAATCCTTCCACCTGATAGATATTTTCTCAGCAGAATGCAAAAGTTCGGAGGGGTAGAGGGATTATCATATAAAGCCTGAGTAATGTGGACTCTCGCATTACTAGCGTTTGCAGATAACAGCAGTCTGAACTTTTTTCCAGCATTATGTATCTGGATTACAATTTCCTCTTTTTGTGGTTGATATATTTTCTCAATTCTTCCACCGATAATAAACCCGGACAACTCGTGCGAAACTGCCCTCATTACAATTCCATCAAATGGCATACCATCACCTTTTAAAATCTATTATTTCATCATTCCTTAGTATAATGCTTGATTTAACATTTATCAATATGTATAATAAAATATAGGATAATCAAAGTATAAGTCAGAATAATGTCTTAATCTTATACATGATAATAGTAAAAATTTAACATGTTTTCATAAATATTCTTTTGAGGTGATTTAATGAGTACCATTCTTGAAGACAGCATATACATTTTACCTGAAAAAGTAAATGCTACTACATTAGAAAGTTTAAAAATAGAGCTAATTAATTATATTGAGAAAAATGATGTAGTTACTCTGGATGGAAGCATAGTTGAAGAATTAGATGCACTAGGTTTTCAATTAATACTTTCTGCACAGAAACTCTGTATTGCAAAATCAAAGCCTTTTTCATTAATTGATGCCAGTAATATTTTTCGAAAAATTTTAGAGATTACAGGTTTACTTGAAATACTGGAAGATGAATAAGTTAATGTATTGTAAGAAATTTTCTAGGGAGGCAGTACAATGGGAGAAAACATAAATGAATTAATATCTAATAACAAAAGTAAAAAGAATTATAAAATATTCAAAATAAGTTTAAGTTTTAGAACAGATATAATAAATACAGGTATTGACCCTCTTATGCTCATCTTTAAATTGTATGATTTTGGAGATATTATTGAAGCAAATACAAATGTAAGTAAATTGCCGAATATTTTAGAACTGGAATCAAAAGATTTCTACTTATCCTGGACCATTGTTATTAAGACAAAAGCAACAAAAGAAGACTTTGAATATATTTTTGCCCTGATTAGGGAGGGTAACAGTATTAAAATCCATGAATACGATGAGAATTATTTATTATATTCTACCGAGACTATGATGGAAAATAGAATAGGGGAAGTACTTGTTGAAAAAGGACTAATAACCGAAGAGGAAATTAAAAATGCATTAGGAGTTCAGAAAAAATTAGGTGAAATTCTTATAGATAAAGGATTAATAACTGAGGATGAAATTAAGAAAGCATTGGAGGTACAAAAGAAACTCGGAGAGATTCTTATTGATGAAGGTAAGGTAATGCCAAATAAGCTTGAGTCAATAATAGAGCAGCAGAAGCAGGTTCGTAAGTTCAAAGAGATGAACTCTGTCAGAATAGACAACAATAAGCTTAATAATTTAATTGACTTAGTAAATGAGATGTTGGTAAATCATTCAAAAATATTACAAATAGCTACTAATAAAAAAGAAATAGATATAACTGAGATTAAAGCTGCCGCAGAAGAAGCTAACACAAAAGCCGATGAGTTACTGGAGCAGTTATCAACGTTAAGGAATAGTATTAGCTCCAGTTACAAGTAGAACTTAATATCCCCTGAACAAATTAGAAACAACTTATTTTATAACTTATTTTATAACTTGAGTTATTTGCGATGTGATGAAGTTAGCTTGCATAGCAAGCTTTAAAGAACTCTAAAAAATATTTTCCCCCACATGAACCTTGAAAAA
>DHFP01000079.1 GCA_002402315.1 Clostridiales bacterium UBA4821 | reverse complement strand
AGAAAAGTGAATTTATGCTCGTTCCTTAAAGACGTTTCCCTCAAATTCATCTTTTCGTTGCTATTGAAGATTACTGGAAGCAATTATCTTGAAACGTTTTGTAAATTCTTTTTCGCAGTTAATAGAACAAAAGAGAACATCCAGTATTAATAGACGTTCCCTTTGTTTGAATAACTATATATGTATATATTTTTATTCACTATCCGAATCATTTTCTTCCTCTTCGCTGTTAATTTCAGCGCCTAAAGTTCTTAGTTTCTCATCTAATCTATCATAACCTCTGGAAATATGCTCGGCATTAAGTACCTCGGTTGTACCTTCTGCCACCAGGCCAGCAAGTACCAAAGCCGCTCCTGCCCTTAAATCAGTAGCCTTTACTCTGGCTCCGTTAAGTAGATTCTTTCCTTCAATGACAGCAGTTCTTCCATCTATCTTTATATTTGCACCCATTCTATTTAATTCACAGACATGCATAAATCTATTTTCAAATATGGTTTCAATTATGACACTGGTACCTTCAGATAAACTCATTAGAGAGGTTACTTGCGCTTGCATGTCAGTTGGAAAACCTGGGTATGGTAAGGTTTTAATATCTACAGCCTTAATATTATTAGTATTCTTTACTCTTATACTGCTCAACTCTTCAGATACCTCTACCCCGCATTCTTTCAGCTTTGCAGTAATTGGCTTAAGATGGTCAGGTATAACGTTATCTATTGTAACATCACCCTTTGTTAAAGCAGCAGCAACCATAAAGGTACCTGCTTCTATTCTATCCGGAATAATAGTATAGTTGCAGCCCTGGAGTTCCTTAACTCCGTTAACCTTTATCGTATCAGTTCCGGCTCCTTTAATGTCAGCACCCAGTGAAATCAAGAAATTTGCCAGATCGACAACTTCCGGTTCAACTGATGCATTCTCAATTATAGTACCTCCTTCTGCCAGACAGGCAGCCATCAATAGATTCTCAGTTGCTCCAACACTTGGGAAATCAAGATAAATCTGAGCTCCTTTAAGCTTCTTAGCAGTTGCCTCAACGTAACCCCCAAGTTGGTTTATCTCAGCGCCTAATGCCGTAAAACCCTTCAAATGTAAGTCTACAGGCCTGGCTCCAATTGCACAGCCTCCCGGTAATGATATTCTAGCCTTCCCGCTTCGTGCAAGAAGCGGACCCATGACAAGAAATGATGCTCTCATCTTACTGACAAGTTGATATGGGGCTGCTATATCTTTTATACAAACTGTTTTAATAGTTAACTGTCCATTTTGACTTCGTTCAATTTCAGCGCCAATTGATTGAACCAGACTGCACATGACATCAACATCCTTTAAATATGGAACATCCTCAATTGTATTCTTTTGGTCAGTAAGTAATGTAGCTGCAATTATTGGTAAAATTGAATTTTTTGAGCCGCTTACTCTAACTTTACCCTTTAGTGGATTGCTATGTCTGACAACTAATTTGTTCATTCTGCATTCTCCTCGTATAATAGTATCATGTATGTTGAATTTTTTTCTTATAGCTTTAACACTAATATCCGTCTGTAATTATGGGGGTTGCTAACCACATATAAGTCTTATTATCTTCTGGGTTATATTTAATGGTAAAATTAGCATTTACAAGCTCTTTACCAATTTTTGCTTGTCTGTCAATACTTTTCCCATCAAAAATTCCGATCACACAGGTATTAATGTGCGAGGTACTCTCATACCTGGTATAAACTTGTTTTATCCTGTTGCTCATAATATCCATATCAAATTCACCATCATGGTAAACATCTATTGATAGATAGTTTTCAGACTTATCATCCTCTTCCAAAAGTGATTCAAGCTTAACGGTAATTATACTTTCCATATCATCCTTACCCTTAAGCAAAACTTGCTTTAGACTATCAGAACAATCCTTACTAACCTGAACTGACTTTATATCCAGGTTCATGGAATCAGCCACACTCCTAGCCATATTTTCCATCTGAGTTATATCCAGATCTTTCTTGTATTCTCCCCAGACATTTATTGATGATGATATAATCTCTGATTTTGCGAGTTTAAACACAGAAATTATTCTTTCGTTAACTGTTAAAGATTTACCCTGTATGCAATCCCACTTTATGCTTAATGATAGCAATAAAGAAATAGTTAAAATTGATATGATTTTTTTCATAAAAAAATACCCCCCGCCATGGTACATCTATTTAGTCTGCAACTAAATAAATTGTTTCCATCAAGCCGGGAGTATATACATTCATATCGACTTAATTGTTTATTTCATCACTCTATTGCGATAGCTCGACTAAGTATCATGGCACAGTCGGCCCTTGATAAGTAGTCATTTTCCCTGAAGTTTTTGAACAGCTGGTCCTCTTCTGTAATTATACCTGCATTTATAATATTCTTGATAGAATTATAAGCCCAATGTTTCTCATTCAACTTTGGCAGTTCTTTCTGTGTAGAAGTTCTAAACTTAAACAGATTATCAATAATTTTCGCAGCTTGGGCTGCTGTTATGCCATCATTAGGTTTGAATGTGCCATCCTTAAATCCATTGATTATTTTCATATCATAAGCAGTATTTATAGCATCTTTAGCCCAATGTTCGGACGTATCCTTAAACCCTTTTGACCTTGACTTTTTTTCAACCTTTAAAGTATTCAACAGCATTGTAACAAACTCAGCCCTTGATACGCCTTTATTAGGTTTAAAAGTACCGTCCGGGAATCCGTTAATGGCACCCATATCATGCAGGTGGCGAATGTATTCCTCTGCATATATCCCCTTTATATCCGGAAAAAGAGCCTTGTCCGGTTCACTTATATTTGTGAGGATAATTCTTATTGGGGGAAGCATGGTCCTTAGGTCAACATCCATACTGTCTGTTTTTGGAGCGCCTTTCTCTACCCGGTAGAAAATATTTAAGACCTTGCCATCTCTTTTGGACGCTGAAGTTATCTCAATTCCTTTCCCATCTTCTAAATCAGCCTTGAGGATAACCGTTATTGTGTTTTCCCCTATTTGCTCTACCGTATAGGTTGTACCGTGTGCGTATGTAGTTACACTAACCGTAAGAATAAAAATTACTGAAAGAAGACCTATTATCTTCCTCAATTTCTTTTCCTCCTTAAAAAATAATTTTGGTTCGCCCCTACATTTGCCCTGCATTTACCAGCATCTTCTTCAACATAACCATCATTTCTGCTCTTGTTACTGAACCACTGGGTCTTATCAGCCCCGAAGAATTGGCGCCTATTATTCCTTTTTCCACTGCATAACGCATACGCGGCAACAGGTTAGCGTCTATCAGATTAGCGTCAGAGTATCCTGATAATGAAATGCTGCTTTCAGCCTTTTTCCCTGCTAACAATTCGTATACCCTTGCTATCATGGAAGCAGCCTCCTGGCGCGTTACATTACCATTTGTATCTTCCATATTAATATATAATGTAATTTTTGCCTTAGCTGCCGCATCAAGATAATTATTGTCATATTCGTAGTTCATAATATCTAGTAGTATCTTAACTGCCTCACCTTTTGTTAGACTCTTATTTGGCTCAAATTGACCATACCCTAAGCTCTTTAAGTCATATTTGTCAGTTATTGATTTTATATCTGCCTCAAATTTATGTCCACTAATGTCTGAAAATCTAATATTTACTGACTTCATTATTGCAAAGTCACTCGAACCGGGTAATTCTGCATAAATAAACCCTTTTGAATTAATCTTGTCAAATTTGTTTGTAGTCTCAACTCTTGTCCAACTCTTCTTCTGCTCGTCGTATACATAGCCGGACATGGTAGACTTATCATACCACGTACTTGTTGAGTAAGGAATCTTAATCCTTATTAAATTCTGCAGGTCTCTAACCGGTATGCTGACGCCATTGGTTTCAACAACCAGGGTAGTTCTCCATATATCTGATACAAGAGTTGCTCCGCTTGGCTTATTACTAGTATTGCTTACTTTTTCAAAATCAATTTTTACAACAGATTGTGAATCTTTTTGATAAATCTCTATTATCTGTCTATTGTCCATAATTCCGGGCATTACTACTATTGCTGCATTGCCTGTATCCAAGGTTAATGTTTTCTTCATCTGTTGTAATGCTGTCAAAACTCTGGGTGATATTCGTGTATCAGACTTTAATACGCTATTTGTCGTTAAATTCGAGAAGTCGGCAGTATAATTTATGTTACCATCGTGGTATATCTGTTGAATGAATACATTTACATTTTTATCTGTTAAATCTAAACTTACCAGACCATCCTTATCTATACCAGGCTTAATAAAATCGATAACTGCCGAATCAAGATCTGCGTCGGAATAATATTCTTCATAACTCTTTTTTGTTCTGGCAGATATGCTTGCAGTATAATTTGACTTGAGTTCTTTTTTGGGGTCATATGCAAACAACCTTGCATAATATCTTGTATTTGAATCCAGCTTTTCAACCTTATACTCGGAAACATCCTTAACATTATAAGTAACAGAATCGCTGAAATCATCTTTTTTGCCTATTTCCAGCGTATATTCCAAACCTGTTGCTTTTACCCATTCAAAATACATAAAATCTTTTCCTATAGGTTCTGCAATATTTTTCAATCCAAATCCTGTAGGAATTTCCGGAGGTGCATATGGTGTAGTTTTTATAATATACGAGTCACTCCACTCAGCTTCCAGCGTTCCTCCGTTTTCATCTTTAACCGAAGCCTTTATCCAAAAATAGCAGACGGTATTTGGTGTTAGACCTTCAACCCGGTATTTTGTTTTATACTTTAATTGTTCCGCAGTAAGTTCTATGCTTCCTTCAGCCTGGTTTAAGTCATCAACAGTCGAATACTTTATTGAATAGTTATAATTGTCGACAATATTCCATCCAATCTCAGCATAGGTATCACCTTCAAACTTATAGTTAAAGACTGGTATAGAGGGTTTAGCAAGCGGCATCTCATACTCTGGCTTTGTAGTTATTATTAAAGGGTCAGACAATCCTGATTTGAGGAAGTTGGATCTGTATGCTCTAATCCACATCACATAGGTGGTGTTAGGGTCTAATCCGGTAACTTCAAAATCGATGGTATCTGAACTTGTACTGTTTGGTATATCATTAAACTGCATGGGCATAGGGCTAAGCGTTTCTTCAAGTCTTGAAAAATCAAAGTTATCTGAATATACTTCATATCCTACACTAAATTTGATATCTTCATCATAGGATAAGAATCTATAAACCTCTCCCTGTACTGCAGCTTGTTCGACTTCTTCTGACGGAATATATTCCCACCTGCTGTAAACATCCCTCCAGACTTCATACCATTGATTTTTCCATTCAAGGGTGACAGTAGTTGGTGTAACCACCTGAACAGTTTTACTATTAATAACCTCTGTCTTGACTTTTAAAGGTGGTTTGGCCGGAGTAACAGGCTGCTCGATAGACCCGTCGGGAAGAGTTATTATAACCTTTAAAGCCGGTTCCGAACAATAATCCTTATTAATCAAACTGCCATTTTCATTTACTATATAGCTTTTTTTAGCCACCATCTTTAAATAATAGATTTTGTTAGGGCTCAGATTATCGATTGTATGTTTATACCCTATAACTCTATCACTCTTTGAATTGCCTACCAATTCATACAAATAATTCTCCGGATTTACTTGAAGATTACTGACGGCAGGTAAGACTGC
The DNA here is from genome assembly GCA_002402315.1 of Clostridiales bacterium UBA4821. GTDB lineage: Bacteria > Bacillota > Clostridia > Acetivibrionales > UBA4821 > UBA4821. The sequence continues at coordinate 23,783 of DHFP01000079.1, read as the reverse complement.
CGGATTATTTATGTCTTCCGGATCAGTCAACATCCAAATATCATAAAGTATATCCTCATCAAGCTCTCCATCAATAGTAACAGGCACTTTCCACAAAATCTTTAAACTGTCAGGTCCAACTTCCATTATCTCATCAGATAATTGGTCCATAACCTCAGGTACAGTTGGCGTAGATGGAACATCGGTTTCGTGTGCATATATCTCGCTTGATATAACACTTACTGTCTCTTCCAACTCGGTTACTACATCAGCCTGGATCCTATAATACGTATTGGTGCCAACAACCTTTATAAACATCTGAACATCCTTGGTAGCTGATATTTCTTTTTCAAGATCCCCCTCAAGGCAACGTTTTATCTTATACATGATCTCTTCATTCTGGCCAAGGTTTGTATTGGTTATAGGGTTCCATTCCAGCTTCCACCAGTCTGAAGATATCTTTGATATTTTTGCAAGTATGTAAGTAAATCCACTTACTATTTTGGTTTCCTCTTGATATATTACACTATCGTCACTAATGATAGGTTGAATCTTGGCATAATAAATAGTCCCTGCTTTAAGGTCAGTTGCTTTGTATACAAGCTTGCCTTCCACCGGCTTTACTGTATTTGTAGGACCTATATTTATATCCCTTATGTATAATGGCGGCGTCTCACTGAAAGACTTGCTTTCTGAAATAAAAAGCTGGTAATTCAATCTCCTCCCCTTGTAAATAGCATCGGTCCACTCTATCTCCAACATATCGGTGCCTCCAGGTTTTGTTGTTACTTCTATGTTAGTCAAAAATACCACTTCATTGGAGTTTACCGATTCATCTTCAGAAAGGAAATTTCCGTTTTCATCATAGTGCTCATGGATGGCTTTAATATATACATGATATACAGTTCCAGACTTTAGCTGTTCAAGGTCAATACTTGTCTGCGTCAAGGCTATATCTGAACCGTATTTCTCAAAAGCGTTACCATCTTCAGCATAATACAATTGGTAATACTGCGTATCCCCGCTCCAGGCAGGTGCATTCCATTTCAGTCTGACATAGTTACCCTTATCCGGAGAATAAGCAATTATAGGCTTGCCATCATCTTGGTCTATAGATAGCTGCAGAGGAGGTTCCTGCTCGTCCGCAAATACCTGCACCCCTCCCCAGGGAACAAACTGAATTAACATGTTGAAAATTAATGTTATTGCTAGTTTTTTCATACACACCAACCCTTATTATGTTTTAGTCCAATTTTCTACTTTTACAATTGGGCTATTTATTGTTCCCATCTATATTCGATTCTCACAAAGCCTTTCTAATCCTCCCCTCGCCTGATGTGGGAGAGGGGAGATAGAGGGGTGAGGGCTACTCCTTAGAATTCTCCGGCTAAAGTCAGCAGCCTTTTCAGAATTGTTAAGCCGTCTTGTTTGGAAAGCGTACCCGATGCTAAAATTTTGTTTGAGCTGTCAGGAGTAATTATCTTTAAATCTACAGCCATAATTACTGATTTGTAGTAAGTCACATCTATTGTTCCAGCGTCTGCCAAGTAGATTGGTTTACTTGGCTTTAAATTCTCAAGTGAAACCCCTGTCTTTAGTGCATAAAGCTTCATTACAACATAAGCAGTCTCTTGCCTGGTTAATTTATGGGTATCTGATAACCCTCTAATCTTACTGCTTAACCCTAATCTATCGCATACTCCGGCAACAACCTCATTAGTGTCATTATTAGTTTCTTCACCTATTATTTTCTCCGCTACTGCCAGCATTTCCTTCAAGGTCATTGCTTCCTGACCGTTAAATGTACCATTGTTGGTAACTAACTCTGCTATGTCATACTTGGATGTCAGTTCCCCCAGTAAGGTATTATTATTGCTGCTTCCTGAAGCAGACTGATTTCCAAATACCGCAATTCTTCCAGGCCGTCTGATTTCAAATATTGCCGTTGTATTAAAAGTATCCATTAGTGTCGTAACTTTTTCCCACTTATTATCCTTATAATAATAAGCAGAATATTGGCTCCGTGATGGCGAAATTTTTGTAATAAAGAACCTGAACTGAACAGGATTTGTCGCCTCTGCCAAAGTCTTAGTCTCTTTAATATATGAACTTCCGTTTATTTGTGTATCTATGTAGCCGCCTAATTGGTCTTCTAGACTCTCTATATAGTCGTTTATTAGATCCTCCAGTTCTTCAGGTGTATCCTTGTCAGATTCAGATTTATCTTCTAATTCAGATAATTTTTCGGATGTAATACTAGAAAATTTATCTATTATAAGTGACTCAATATTCTCTTCTGTTTTAGACATACCCAAAACCTCAATACTGAAATCGGTTATGTCTGATGCTAAAGTATCCTTAAGTGAACTTGAAAGATTGGCGCTGCTTGAATCAATCTTATTAATACTGATTCTCAAAAAAACATCTTTTATGGAACTTCCACTCTGTCCAATCTTATTTTTTATTGATAGTATAGCTGGGTGAAGTGTATCAATGGTCATAGGCTTAATAACCATTTCCCCAAAACCTGATTTGATTATTAGTACTTCTTTATTCTTATTAATGTGTTCGAGCACATTCAAAGGTACTATGATGACCTTACCGGTTGAGTTCTTCTTTAATCCGGTAATATCGATAATAAATCTGTCAGTGTTATCATAGGTCATGGTGTTGATGGCCTTTGAGCCTCTAAGCTTTATTTGAGTTTTGGTATCAGTGTTAGCCAGCACCCAAAACAGTTGGTCCTTTATACCCTGCATCCTGTCATTGAATATGACTTCCTCATTCTCAAGACGCTCATTATCATCATAATCAGCCTGACTAAACTCTGTCCTTGCAACAACAGGGCCTACGAATTTTGAGAAGTCATCTATCGAAGTCCCATTTTCAGTTCTCGAAGTCTTATTCCTAAGCTTAATATAATATTTCGTATTGGATTGTAAACCGCTTATAACAGCATAATACATCCTGAATTCCGTTCCCTGAAGATTTGCCGGCTGTTCACTTATAATATTTATATTTGACCAATTTATATATTGATCCTGATCTTCAGCTCTTATCCACAGCTCAAAACTGAAATAATCCTTTGCTCTCCACTTGACTTTTAGTTGTCTATACTTATCATACGTGTTATCTCTTGCCAACTCAAATGTATCAGGTGATTCAACCAAGTATGTAGTAACAGGAAGTGTTATCCAGGGAGATGCGAGGGTAACCGCCGAGCCATTTTCCATGGACTGTCTTTCTGCCCTCAGATTGAAATAATAAACAGTATTAGGCCACAACCCTTCAATGGTATATACGTATTTCCCAACCTGGTTAGGTACCAGACTCTGTGATACAGAATACTCTACCATATCAAACCCCTGAGCTATTTGAAGTTCTTCTATTTCATCGTTTGGATTAACAGGTTTTAAAGTTCTTATCATTCTGTAAGTTACATTATCTTGCAGCTTAGACCATCTAAATATAGCCGAATAACTATCGACTTTTTTGTTTCCATTTGAATCAACATCAAGTTCAAAGTCTGCTGGTGCAATTGGAATCTTTTCATTATCTCCGGGCTGTATAATTTCACCCTTTTCGGTTGTAACCGGAAGAATCTGTGAGAAGTCGGAGAATCTTGGTTCAGGTTGTCCATCAATAACTAATTTGGTTCTTATGATAAAATAATAGGTCGTATTAGGCTTGTTCTTACTTCCAAACCTTGTTGTAACCTCGTCATTTCCTAAAAATTCTTCTATGGTTGCGTATCTGACATTAAATTCACTTCCTGTTCCGGAAGTAAATAAAGCATGCAGGGGGTTGTCCGAACTCCCCAGGAAAACAAACGGCTTGATATAGCTGCCATCTGAATCCTTATCTATTGAATCATTCATATAGAGTTCATAGTATACAGAGTAATCTGAACCCAGGGAATCATAGTCGGCAAGATTGATTTGTGTTTTTTGCCATGCCAATCTGATCTCACTATCAGCAGCCTCATAGACGTTAAACGTTTCCGGCACCGGTGGATTGCGTAAAGCTCCCGTCGGAGTGGTAAAGCTTACGGGTATGGAATAATCGGAAGGTATTCCACTATCTATCCTTTTTGAAAAAACTTTTATGTAGTATATTTTATTTAGTTTTAGCTGCTGCGGGTAATTATCGTCATTGGATATCGGTGTTCCGTCATCATGGGTAAAGAGATCTAACCCGCTAAGCTTATATTTTATATATCCGCTTTCTGAAAGGTCAATATTGGTACTATCACCATTGACAACCTTAATAATTCTATATTTTATATCATATTCAAAATCATCAATTACTTCTTTATAGTATATACCTTCCGAGGTTGTCAAATCTGCTTGTGCCGAGCTCAGAAGAATGTAATATGCCAGATTGGACTTAGAATACTCAAAGTCAGCCGGTTCATCCCACTTAAGAGTGACATCTGCTGATTTTATTGTTTGCCCGGAAACCACGCCTGATATCATTTCTATATTATCAACTTCAACATTTTGAGGAATATGAGGACGTCCTGCATCCATTGCCATATTATAATCTACTATCGGAGACTCAATATTATCCATAGCATCCGACTTGGCCAGCGCCATGTAGTAGAATGTTGATGTCTGATCTTTCTGAGGGATAAATATTTCAATAGGGAGTGTTGGTTCCCCATACTGTTCATACTCGTAACCTTCCAATGTTGGCGAGGCAAACCCGGCATCAGGGCTTGAATAGACTTCATACTTGAAGTTTATATTACCTGTACCTCCATTTGTGTCATAGTTTATTCTATATATTGTACAGATAATATTATCGTTACTGTCTTTACCTATTTTTATATGTAAGGGTGAATATGAATATCCGCTCTTTAAAGGAGTAATTTTATATTTTATATCTCCTACCGCTGCATTAAATTGGGGTATTATGTTCATATAATAAATAGTACCGGGCTTTACTGCCGAATCAACTATATCACCGGTTACAGGATCTTTGTATACCCATTCATATGAAATTCTTCCGCTTAAGATGCTTACAGGTGCATAGCTGAGCATTGTATCTGCCGGAATATTTTCTTTAAACACCTCATACTGAATTCCGTTATAATTAATCTTATAGATACCCAGATTTGTTGCTGCCTTGTCGGTCCCAATCGTCACCTTGTAATTAATCATATCATCGGTTATATACGTAAAGCTGGAGCCATCCCACATTTTCGGTATATTCCATTGCGGTTTCAGACCGGGGTTCACCCCGCTTTCCCTGTCCCAGTCATTTTGAACCACAGTATCGGGCAGGTATGAACATGAAAAAGTTGTAGATGTTATTACTTTTAACTGGTCGGCAGCAACAGTACTTCCTGTCCCCCCCCAACCGGTTTTAGCCTCAATGGTAAAATCATAAATTATATCAGGTACCAAAACGGTTATTTCATAGGTTATAGCCGGACTATCGGTATACACTGACTTTGCCACACCAATATTGTCATCAGAATAATCCCTGTATGATATAAGGTAGCTCTTAGCATCATACACCTGATTCCATTTGAGCACTACACTCGTATCAGTTATCTTATCCTGCAGGTTGGAATCTCTATCAACGGTCAAAGTAATAAGTGCATCAGCCTTGGCCTTTGGGACTAAAGAAAAATTAAATAATGTAACTGTAAGGGCAAAAATTAAGATTAGGCTTAAAATTCTCTTAAATTTGGTCATTAGACCTACCCCTCTCCAATATAGGATGTCGGATGTCAGAAGTCAGATGTCGGAATCTGATTGGCTTCTGGTTATAATTATATTTTACCATAAATCCAAGCATAATGGCATATGGGTAAATATTTTCCAGCATCTGTCCAAAAACAGTATTCTCCTTTATCATATATCGGCAAAACTGCAGGCAATTTTAATACCAATTTGCGTCTAAAGCGTGGATAGTAAAAACAACTAAAATAAAGAAAGGCAAGCTAACAGCCTGCCTTTCTTTATTTTATAAACTATTTATTTGTTTTTGGTTACCTTTAACCTTGCCAGTGCCCTCGCAAGTGCTGCCTGAGACCTCAGATGCTCTATAAGTGCAAGCTGCTGCTGCAATCTTTCTTCAGCCCTTGCCTTTGCCTCTTTTGCTCTGTTTATATTGATTTCTTCAGGCCATTCAGCTGTATCAACCAGTGCAATGGTTTTCTGATGGGTCACTTCCATAAACCCTTGCGTTACAGCTGCTTCTTTCCACTGTCCATCAACAAGAATCCTGATTATGCCTGTGTCTATAGTAACAACTGCCGGTTCATGGTCCTTTAGTATTCCCATCTCTCCTTCCGGAGTTTTGACGATAACCGTTTCTACATCGCCCTCAAAAAATTTTCTTTCGGGAGTTACTATTTCTAAGTGAAAGCTTGACATTTCTTTACCTCCCTACATATTCTTAGCAGCTTCTATAACTTCGTCTATGGTTCCCTTCATCAAGAATGCAGCTTCAGGATATTGATCCATCCTGCCTTCAATAATTTCTTTAAATCCTCTGATTGTTTCCTTTATAGGAACATATTTACCGGGTGTTCCTGTGAAGGTCTCTGCAACAAAGAAAGGCTGTGATAAAAATCTTTCAATCTTTCTTGCACGGTAAACTGTCAGCTTATCTTCTTCGGTCAGTTCATCCATGCCAAGGATTGCAATAATGTCCTGCAGCTCTTTATACCTTTGAAGAATCTCCTGTACCCTTCTGGCTACATAATAATGTTCTTCACCAACAATCTTCGGATCCAAAATCCTCGAGGTTGAATCAAGTGGGTCAACAGCCGGATATATACCTTTCTCAACTATTTGCCTTGAAAGAACGGTAGTTGCATCCAGATGAGCAAATGTTGTAGCAGGCGCCGGGTCTGTCAGGTCGTCAGCAGGTACATATATAGCCTGAACAGACGTAATTGACCCCTTCTTTGTAGAGGTAATTCTTTCTTGAAGAGCTCCCACGTCAGTTGCAAGTGTCGGTTGGTAACCAACAGCAGAAGGTACTCTTCCAAGTAAAGCTGATACCTCTGAACCGGCTTGAACAAACCTGAATATATTATCAATAAACAATAGAACGTCCTGTCCCTCTCTGTCCCTGAAATACTCGGCCATTGTCAATGCTGTAAGGCCAACTCTCATTCTCGCACCCGGGGGCTCATTCATCTGTCCGAATACCATCGCAGTTTTTTCTATTACACCAGAGTCCCTCATTTCATGTATCAGGTCATTACCTTCTCTGGATCGTTCACCCACTCCTGCAAATACTGAGAATCCACCATGCTCGGTTGCAATGTTTCTGATCAGCTCCTGGATTAAAACCGTTTTTCCAACACCTGCTCCACCAAAGAGACCTATCTTACCACCCTTTGCATATGGAGCCAGCAGGTCAACAACCTTGATACCCGTTTCTAATATCTCAGTTGCAGGCTTTTGGTCGGTAAATGGCGGTGCAGGTTTGTGAATAGGCCAGTATTCTTTGGCACTAACCTCACCTTGACCATCAATTGCGTTACCTAAAACATTAAATACTCTTCCGAGTGATTCTTTACCAACCGGAACCTTGATTGTATCACCGGTATCAACTGCTTCCGTTCCTCTTGTCAGGCCATCTGTTGATGACATTGCAACGCATCTGACTGTGTCATTTCCGAGATGCTGCATAACCTCAGCTGTTATGTTTTTTCCTTCTAATTTAACTCTTATTGCATTATAAATTGCCGGTAATGATCCCTCGTTAAACTTCACATCTATTACAGGACCAATAACCTGTACAATCTTCCCCACGTTTTCTGACATATCAACACTCCCTACTTAAAATTTTATTTATATAAAATTTCAGTCCTGAGTCCTGAGTGCTAAGCTCTATAGCTGGCTCAAAGATGTCCGTGCTGAGTAAAAAACCAAAAGATTTTTTTAACTCAGGACGAACTTCCGAGAATTAGCTCCAAAGTCAAGGACTGCTTTCAAGGCCTCAGGACTTTGCATTTCTTATTGCAGTACTGCCGCTCCTCCGACAATTTCGGATATCTCCTGGGTAATCGCCGCTTGACGAGCCCTATTATATGATAGTGTTAATTTTTGAATCATCTTATCCGCATTGGATGTCGCACTGTCCATCGCTGTCATTCTCGCGCTCAATTCACTTGTGAATGACTCTACAATTGCACCATACAAAAGCCCTTTCAGGTACTTGGGCACAAGAACATTGAAAACAGCTTTGGGAGACGGTTCATATAAGAACGTATCCATCCTCTTTTGGGACAAGTCTATATCCTTCATGTTATTTATGTCAAGCGGCAGTAACCTCATAACCTGAGGCTCAAGCTTTAAAGAATTAATCATATGAGTATACACAAGATAAACCTCATCTATGTTTCCATTAAGAAATTCTTCAATGATGACCTCACCTATCTCCCTGGCCCTGTATACAGTTGGATTCTGTGAAGGATATGCAAATTCATTAACCACCCCATAGCCACTTCTTTTAAAGTGGTTATGTCCCATATGACCTATAGTAAGAACCACCGTATCCTCTTTATCAACAATGCTCCGTTCAGCCATCTTGATTACATTAGAGTTATAACCCCCGGCTAATCCCTTATCTCCGGAAATAATCACATACATGGTCTTTTTACTTGATTTTTCATCTCTCTTATCGAAGTATTTTATATCTACATCATCAGAGTGCAGCAGTATATCAGCAATGGTTTCCTGTACCTTCTTGAAGAAAGGCAAGGTTTGATCAAGCTGCTGCCTGGCTCTTTTTAATTTTGCAGCTGAGATAAGTTTCATAGCCTTTGTAATCTTCTTGGTTTCTTTTATACTTTTCATTCTCAGTCTAATTTCTCTAGCGTTGGCCACCTAAATATTCACCTACCTTCTACGTGAAAATGGTGATAAGCTTCGCATTGCTGTGTTGCTTCAGTCGCCTCGGTACTCACATATCATATATGCTCCGTTCCTCGGCTCCTTTGCGCCTTGCACTGCTTGCTTCTGACCATTTTCATAGATTTTCCTCTTTATAATCAATTAATTCTATGATTACACTCTGAAACGCGTGGATTTGTATTCTTCCATTGCCTTTTTAAGAGTATCCTCAGTCTCAGCTTTTAAGTCTCCGGTTTCTGCTATTGATTTTGTAACTTCCGGATGCTTTTCTTCAATAAATTCTACAAGACCGGAATTGAATTTCTTAACCTGCTTAACATCTATATCCATCAGATTTCCGTTAACTGCGGAATACAGGATTATAACCTGATGTTGAACAGGTAATGTTGCATATTGGTTCTGTTTCAAGGTCTCTATAAGTCTTTCACCCTGTGAAAGATTATCCCTGGTTGCTTTATCAAGTTCGGATCCAAACTGCGCAAATACTGCCAGCTCTCTGTATTGTGCCAGATACATTCTCAATCTTCCCGCTACCTTCTTCATTGCTTTTATCTGTGCATCTCCTCCAACCCTTGATACTGATAGACCGGCATTAACAGCTGGTCTTATACCGGAGTAGAACAATTCGGTTTCGAGGAATATCTGACCATCAGTTATGGATATAACATTAGTAGGAATATATGCCGATACATCTCCGGCAAGCGTCTCAATTATCGGCAGAGCTGTGATTGAGCCTCCACCCAGTTCATCGCTTAGTTTAGCCGCACGCTCAAGCAGTCTTGAGTGCAGATAAAATACGTCACCAGGATACGCTTCTCTTCCCGGTGGTCTCCTTAAAAGCAGTGACATAGCTCTGTATGCCTGAGCATGTTTTGAAAGGTCGTCATATATAATAAGAACATCTTTTCCACTGAACATGAATTCTTCGCCCATTGCAACGCCGGCATATGGTGCAATGTACTGTATCGGCGCCATCTCACTGGCTGTTGACGAAACTACTATTGTATAATCCATTGCCCCGCTTTTCTCGAGAGTATTAACTATAGAAGCAACAGATGAAGCTTTTTGGGCTATTGCAACATATATGCAAATAACGTTCTGACCCTTTTGATTAATAATTGTATCAATAGCTATTGCCGTTTTACCGGTTTGCCTGTCACCAATTATCAATTCCCTCTGACCTCTTCCAATAGGTATCATTGAGTCGATAGCCAGAATTCCGGTCTGTAAAGGCTTATTAACCTTTTTTCTGTCGATAACACCAGGTGCTATAACTTCAACCGGTCTGAAACTTTTAGTTTTGATTTCGCCCTTGCCATCAAGCGGCCTTCCCAATGGGTCAACAACCCTGCCTATTAACGAATCTCCAACTGGAACCTCAACCATTCTTCCAGTTCTCTTCACCACAGAACCCTCTTTTACTTCTTCTTCACCGCTAAATAGCACGCAGCCGACATTATCTTCTTCGAGGTTCAGCGCCATTCCAAGGACGCCCTTACCGAAGTCAAGCAGTTCACCGTATGCACACTTCTCCAGCCCATATATTCTGGCAATACCATCTCCGGCTTGAAGAACATAACCGGTATCTTCTTCTTTAACCTTTGCATCATAGTTCTCTATTTGCTGCTTTAATATTGAGCTTATTTCTTCAGGTCTAACTTTCATTTTTACCCTCCTCAAAATGTTACTATTGAATAAGATATTAAGCCTGGTTTAGTACGCTTAACATTCCATCCAGTTTCCCCTTAATGCTTCCATCAATCATCTTATCTCCTATCTTTACAATCACTCCGCCTATTATTGCCGAATCGATAAGATGTTTTATTTTGACATCCATACTTCCATACTGCTTCTTAAACTTATCTCCAATTTTGCTTAGCTGTTCCTCAGTTATTTCCTCAGGTGTAATTATCTCTATATTGAGGCACTTTCTAATTTCGTCAGCCAAGGCAATATATTGGCTGATAATATCTGAAATATTCTTTATTCTTCCTTTATCAATCAATAGCTTTAAGAAATTAAAGACATTGGAATTCAAGTTTTTCTTAAAAAGCTTTTCCAAAACTGTCTTCTTATCCTTTGAGCTGAAGCCTGGATTGTTCAAGAATTTTTTGAGTTCCTGGTTTGCATTTATAACTTCATTTATACCAATAAGTTCTTTTTGAAATATGTCAAGGGTATTTAGTTTTAGGCCGACCCTGATCAAGGCTTCGGCATATCTTTTCTCAACTAGAGGCATTATGCTGCACCTACCTCATTTATAAATTGATCAACAAGCTTTTTATTTGTTTCTGTATCCATATTCTTCTGAATTACCTTAGTTGCTGCTGCAAGAGCTATACCGGCAATCTGGGCTTTCATTTCATCCATCATACTCTTTCTGTCGACTTCTATTTCTTTTTGTGCCTTTTCAACAATAGCTTTTGCATCCGCTTTGGCTTTGTTGAGTATTTCTTCGTACTGTTTTTCTGCCCTTGCCTTTGCTTCATTTATTATTTTTTCTGCTTCTTCAACAGCCTTGTCAAGCTGCTGCTTAAGCTCTGCTTTCAAATTCTCTGCCTGCTCTTTACTGCTTTGAGCAGTTTCAAACATTTCTTTAATGCTGTTAGCCCTCTTCTCCATGAATTCAGTTACAGGCTTGAATAAAAGTTTCTTTAGTATTGCAAACAAAATCAAGATATTCAATATTATTAAACCAATTTGTACTGGATCAAGTTTCATTCTTACTCCTCCTGAAATTTGTAGTTCGCAGTTTATGGCTGGCAGTTGTTCCTTTACTGTATTGTTCATGTATGTAGGTATTCAACAACCACCAACCATTAACCACTAACTCAATTACTACGCTCCCATTTTAAGGAACAGGATAATTAACGATACCGCAAGACCATAGATAGCTGTTGCTTCTGAAAGAGCCATACCCAGCAACAATGTCTTGGTAATCTTTCCATCAGCCTCAGGTTGTCTTGCAACAGCTTCTGTTGCTCTGCCTGTAGCATTACCAATTCCTATTCCTGCACCAAAACCTGTTAATACTGCTATACCAGCAGCAATTGCCAATAAAGCATTTTCCATAATTTCACCCCCTCTTATTCTATAGCTTCTGCAATATACAGCATCGATAAGAACGTAAAGATAAATGCCTGCAACAAACCATCAAAGATGTCAAAATATAAGCTAAATATCGGCGGTGCTACGATATTGCGGGTAGCTAATATTATTAGCTCCATCATAACGAATGCGCCGAAAATATTGCCAAAAAGACGAAGACATAACGATAGTGGTCTGGTAAAATAATCAAGAATTTTAAAAGGAAATATTATCCACATAGGTTCGAACAAACTCTTAAAGCTTCCGCCTATGCCCTTGTATCTAAGCTGACTTCCTATTAATAGAAGAATCGACATTACTGCTAGTGAAGCCGGCATATTAACATCCTTTGTAGGCGGCCTGAATTGCGGGATATTGAACATTGCCAAGGTGTTTGCTACTGCCAGAAATAGAATAATTGTGCCGAAATACGGCGCATATGGCCTCCAGTGATGTCCAAGAATACTTTTGACCAGTGAATTGATTCCATCAATAATTGCTTCTACAACATTTTGTACCTTCCCCGGGTAGGTTTCTAATCTTCTTGTAACCAAAAACGCTGCCAGAATAAGTACGGCCATTATCGCCCACATGGTTATGATGGTTTCACTTATATGTAGTGTATACTCTCCGAGCTGTACATCAAACCCAGGATAAACTTGTATGTGGTGTGTTAGTTGTCCTCCAAGACTTTCTTCATGTCCTGCAGCCTCTGCACCAATGTTGCTGATCATACCAATCTCCTTTCTATTCAAAATTGTTTCTGGTTATTCCCAGTAATTCACTGATTGAATTAACTAGTATAGTGAGTTGAATAATTAATACTCCGGCAAAACATGCCAGGAAAAACGGTGTTGACCTTTTTATTGCCAGTATGAAAACTATTATTGTAAGCATCTGCACAGCAATGTATTTGGCCGGCATTCTTTTCTTAACATGATTTGCAGCTTTTTTTACAAGGGTTGTCACAGTATCGGACAGTATTCTCAATCTGAGCAGACTGATTAGATAGCCTGTTAATAACCCAAAAATAACTTCCTTATTAACTTCAAAAATAATAATTAAAAAGCCTAATAATACAAGGGTAATTATTATAGATCTTTTTACCAGGAATACTTCTGTTTTTTCTTTAAATACCATGTTGAACCTTCTGAAATAAACGTATTTATGAATTGTACTACCCCATAAGCATTACTATTGTACAATATATAATTCAGATTGAAAAGTTATTATCAAAAATTTAATTCAAATTTAATAATTATTACAAGTTAAATTGCATTTTTTATGTTAAGATTTATTTAAGAGTTACCGATAACTGTACTAGTCAATTATACATACTTGGGAGCTGAGTGTATGGATTTAACTACAATTTTGGGTCTTGTTACAGGTTTTTTTATGCTGATGGCCGCTTTTGTCATGGAAGGCGGAGACCCCATGGGACTCTTGCAGATAACCGCTGCCATGATTGTTTTAGGGGGAACTGCCGGAGCTGTTCTTGTATCTTTTCCCATGGAAGATCTCAAACGGACAATCCGTATGGCCAAGCTTCTTTTTATAAAACAAGAACACAATGAAATAGAAATAATCAACCAGTTGGCTAACTTGTCAGAAAAAGCCAGAAAAGATGGTCTTCTAAGTCTTGAGCAGGATACCCAGGCAAATCCGAATCCGCTCATTCGGAAAGGACTCAGTTTGGTAGTTGACGGTATAGAAACAGAAGTAATTAAAGATATTTTGGTCCGTGAAACATACTTGCATGAGCATGAATATCATGCTGCTGAAAAAGTATTTGAAGCAGCAGGCGGTTATTCACCTACAATGGGTATTATCGGAACAGTTTTGGGTCTTATAAGCGTTTTGAGTAACCTTGAAGATCCGAATGAACTCGGACACAAGATAGCACTTGCATTTATTGCTACACTGTTCGGAGTCGGTTTTGCTAATCTGGTTTATCTTCCCTTTGCCACTAAAATCAAGGTCAAGGGTAAAAAGGAAAAGATGATCAACGACCTCATAATTGAAGGTCTGCTTTCCATACAAGCCGGAGAGAATCCAAGGATAATAAAAGAGAAACTTAATCTCTCCCTAATTGAAAAACTCAGCGGCAAAACATCCTCTGAAGATAAGAATGATGATGCTGGCATCGGAGCAGAGGGGTGAATAATTAATGGCACAACAGCACACTCCTGAACCCGAAAAAGAGAATTCCGAACGTTGGCTGCTGACTTATTCAGATCTGATTACACTTTTGCTGATTTTTTTCATCATACTCTATACTATAAGTAAACAAGACGAAGCTAAGTTCAAACAGATATCAGAATCTCTAAGCAGTGCACTTTCCGGTTCAAAAGAGGTAATTGGTGACAGTCCGGGACCACATATAATAGGACAGGCAGGATTTAAACCTCAAGGTGATAAAACTGATAAACAAGAAGAGTTAGCTGAAAAGAAAAAAATGCAAGATATTAAACAAAAAGTAGAGGAACTCGCAAAAAAAGAAGGACTTCAAACCTCTATTTCTGTTACAATAACCGAGAGAGGCGTAGCTATAAGAATTGTTGATCAGGTTCTCTTTAATAGTGGTTATGCCGATTTAACGCCTCAGGCAGATAGAATTTTGAGAGGTATCGGACAAATTCTCCTTACAAATAAGAACCAATACATCCGCATTGAAGGCCATACCGACAATGTACCGATATCGAACGGAAGGTTCGCTTCAAACTGGGAACTTTCAGCTGCCAGAGCAACTAAAGTATTAAGACTTTTCGTAAATATAGGTTTTGACCCTCGTCTTTTATCCGAAACAGGTTATGGAGAATATAGACCAGTTGCCGATAATAAAACCGAGCTAGGAAAATCAAAAAACAGACGTGTTGAAATAGTAATCCTGAGTACTAAGTTTAATCAATCAGAATCTCAATCACTAGAGAAACCTCAACATTAGCAGATACTACCTTAATGAGACAAACAGAGTCCGTGCCACTAATTTAATAGAAATAATATTTAGTCCTGTTAGTCTTTCAAGAATTTCTTTAGTCTGTGACTGGAACTCTTTTAAGACGTCTGGTATTTGATAGCCATAATAAACAGCTACATCTATTTCTAGCGCTATTCCCATAGTCATATTATCAATTCTAAACTTCATGACTTTATGAATACCAACAGTTTGAAGTGCAATATTCTCAACTATGGTAAAAATAGCGAAATCAGAAATCACATACCTCCCTAAATAACTGAATGTTGGCCTAACAACAGACTTGTCGGCAACAAATGGAACCAATCCTCTACCCTTAGGCCGAAAAATGCGTAATGGGTCAAGAAAGTATCCGGAAAACTGTCTTTTTATTTCAAAGGTGGGAACCGGAATAACATGTTTACCCTCTTCCCGTCTTATTGAAAGAGCTCTCTTTATTTCAAGGTCAGTTGCAACATCTTCAATCCGGATTTTCTCTGATATTTCAGGTAAGCCTAAAATTTTTGCGATAGAACCCACCATGCCATCTGATGTACCTAATATCAGGATGCTTTGAGGTTCATATATCTTAATTGCTTCCCGTACCTTATCAGCATGCTCGGGCTCATTTAAAAGAGCCCTCCTTATCGAAGCAATCTTTGTTGCTTCCTTCTTTGCTGAAGAACCAGCCAGTACCTTGTTTCCTTTTATTAATAGGCCATCGTCAATTATGCACTCGATATCCCGCTCCTTAGCTACCCACTGAGCCCGGTGGCTTTTCCCGGTACCACTGGAACCAACAAACGCATATACCTTCACTAGGAACCCCCCAGTTATTTATTTTTATTTTGGGTTTAGGTTTAAGCAAAAAGATTTGCTTGGTTATTGTTATTTGTCAACAAATTTAGTATAATGTAATAAAATGGTTGAAAATATTTGGTTCTAACCATTAACATTAAATATGTTGGTTTTTACTTATCAGATATTAATAATAATAAAATATGTCTAATCGTGCAAGCTAAAAATTATCTATTTCTTACTTTTTAATCTGTTACCTTAATTTCGTCGAAGCATTTAAAGCATAAATAATACTCATTTAATATTATTTACTAATTGGTTTCTATTAAGAAAGGAGTACTATGTCATGGATAATGTAAAACTGGATAATATAATACCTCTAGGTTCCATTATAAGAACAAAACACCCAAAGTCCGAGTGGATTTCAAATGTTGTATATAAAGTGTTTGATAATTATATACAAATTGAGCTTACTCAAGATCATATAAATAATTTTATACTTGTTGGGGATGAAGTTAAGTGCAAGTGTTTCGGCCAAGAAGCCGAGATTCTGCTGGATGCTGCAGTAGACAGCATTGATATTGGGAAAACCAGACTACTTACCTTGGTA
Source organism: Clostridiales bacterium UBA4821 (assembly GCA_002402315.1). Classification (GTDB taxonomy): domain Bacteria; phylum Bacillota; class Clostridia; order Acetivibrionales; family UBA4821; genus UBA4821. Next base: position 7,474 of record DHFP01000079.1, on the reverse strand, counting down.
ATTAATAAAATGAATATGTTTCAAAACATAAGAAACTATCACAGATATGACACATATATAGTGTCAAGAATAACTATCGGTAGAAATGTTCAGGTATTCTGCATTGTTACAAGTATTAGTTCTTCCGGTATTTCGGTTCTTTCTAAATCAGACTTTCCATTAGCGTCTGAAGTATACGCTGAGGTCTTTATTGACAGTGGAAATATTCTCAGATTTAGCGGTGAAATTGTTCGAAAAGTGGTAACCGAAAACGGGTTCGAGTTTGGAATAAAGTTTTCTGAAATAGATAAGGAGGATACCGAAATCTTAGATTGTATTCTAGAAGAGCTTAAAGCAAAAGACAACAGTTTGATAAAAAAGTATCTTAGCAGTATAAATTCTTAACAGTTAATATCATCTGATTCCAGTCGGTTCAATTTATATGCGAGAGTCATAAGACTATCACTTAGGTGAACATTTTCAATAACAATGCCCTGTCTTAATTTCAAATCCATAGGTGAAAAATTCCACAGCGCCTTTATCCCACAACTCACTAATTTTTCTGCTACACTTGGTGTTTGGTCATGAGGAACACTCAATATTCCAATATCAACCGGATTCTCTTTTATGAAACCTTCTAAACTCTTAAAATCCTGGATCTTGAGTCCATTTACTTCCTTATCAATCAAATCCTCACGAACATCGAAAATCCCAGCAAGCTCGAATCCCCTTTTTCTGAAATTTTTATAGTTTGCAAGAGCTTGTCCCAAGTTGCCTGCGCCAACAATTATCATTTTCCGAGTCTTATTTAGTCCAAGAATTGCTCCAATTTCATTATAAAGATACTCCACATTATAACCATAACCTTGCTGTCCAAAACCTCCAAAAAAATTCAAATCCTGTCGTATCTGCGAAGCTGTAACACCCATTCTTTGGCTTAACTCTTTGGATGAAATCCTTCCTATATCGTTTTTAAAGAGTTCGGACAAATATCTATAGTATCTAGGCAGCCTTTTAATTACTGTAAGAGGTACTTTCCTTTTATTACCCAATCTTCTCACCCCGTTTGAATTATACATCTTTGTTATTTTTATGTCAATAAAATGAATGGCGGTGCATTTTGCTATAATGCTAGAAAATTATTATTTACAGACAGGTTGAATAATTAATTTGTATCTGTACACTATAAATTAAAAGGATAAATACTTCGGGAGGCAATCATGAAACCTTTATTTACCAAAAATGAGTATCAGGATTATGTTAATAAAAAATCACCTAATTCCCCGATAGCCAAAAATCTCGTATGGGCATTTGTGGTAGGAGGATTAATCTGTGTTGTTGGTCAAGGTTTTAGAAACTTTTTTATATCAAGGGGATTTTCCCTTGATACTGTTTCAAACCTTACTGCAATTACCATGATATTTATAGGTGCATTTTTAACAGGTATCAACCTTTACGATGAGCTGGGAAAACGTGCCGGTGCCGGATCAATTGTACCTATAACCGGATTTGCTAACTCTGTTGTTTCACCAGCTATGGAATTCAAAAGTGAAGGATATGTTTTAGGAGTTGGATCAAGAATGTTTGTAATAGCTGGTCCCGTTCTGGTTTATGGAATAGCGACCTCAGTTATCATTGGAATACTGTATTTCTTGTTTAAGTCGTAAAAGGAAGGAATTAATATGGCGAATAAAAGATTAGGAACACAAACAGTTAAATTTGATAATCCTCCCTCAATAGTTGCTACTGCCAGCATAGTTGGTCCAAAAGAAGGCCAGGGACCGCTAAGAAAATTTTTTGACGAAATCCTGAATGATGAATTATGGGGTGAAAAAAGCTGGGAAAAGGCTGAAAGTAAGGTTTTAAGAGAAACCCTTAATAAGCTGATAAGCTCATCTGACAAGAAAACTTCTGATATTAATTATGTTCTTGCAGGAGACCTTTTAAATCAGTGCATTTCGTCAAATTATGCAATTAGAGAGTCCAATATACCCTTCTTGGGCCTCTATGGAGCATGTTCAACTATGGCAGAATCACTATCATTGGGTTCAATTATAGTTGAAGGCGGTTATGCAGACAATGTAATCTGTGTTACCTCCAGTCACTTTTGTTCTGCTGAAAAACAATTCCGCTTTCCGCTTGAGCTAGGTACGCAAAGACCGCTATCATCTCAGTGGACTGTTACCGGATCTGGAGCTGCACTCTTAAGTTCGACAGGAAATGGACCATATATAACCCAAATTACAACAGGTAAAATAATTGATATGGGCATCAGGGATGCCCATAATATGGGGGCAGCTATGGCACCTGCAGCAGCTGATACCATATACAAGCACTTTGAAGATACAGGTGGAATTCCTGCAGATTATGATCTGATAATTACCGGTGACTTAGGATATATAGGCATGGAAATAACAAATGAAATTTTAATAAAACAAGGCTGTAGAATTACAGACAGGTTTAACGACTGCGGTGCTATGATTTTTGACAGGGAGCGTCAGGATACACATGCTGGCGGAAGTGGATGCGGCTGTTCTGCTACAGTGTTTGCAGGATATCTATACAAAGAGATGTTAAGCGGCAATTTGAATAGAATACTGTTTGTAGCTACCGGAGCATTAATGAGCCCCACAAGTATTCAGCAGGGAGAATCCATACCAGGGATTGCACATGCAGTAACAATCCAAAAGACACGGGGGTGAAATATTTGGACTATTTGCAGGCTTTTATTGTAGGAGGAGTAATTTGTGCTGTAGGGCAGATATTTATTGATAAGACCAAACTTTCTCCTGCAAGAATACTGGTTTTGTTTGTAACGGTTGGAGCCATATTAACAGGATTAGGTGTATATGAAAACCTGGTTGCAATTGGAGGAGCTGGCGCTACTATTCCCTTAACCGGATTCGGATACTCATTAGCCAAAGGCGCTATTCAGGATGTAAACTCAAACGGCCTTATGGGCGCTTTTACCGGGGGAGTCAAGGCAGCTGCCGGAGGATTAACATCTGCAATTTTCTTTGGCTATTTGATATCAGTTGCGTCTAAACCTAAACCAAAAACATGAATGAGAAGCTTTTGAAAGGAAATCAACGGTTATGAGTAAAAGAAAGGTTATTGTCGTTACCGATGGAGATGAGTTTGCTAGAAATGCCGTCGAAGCAGCAACCAGTAAAGTCGGCGGCAGGTGTATATCTCTATCGGCTGGCAATCCAACCCATCTAACCGGGTCTGAAATTGCCGAACTTGTTATGAAAGCAGCCCATGACCCTGTAGTAGTTATGTTGGATGATAACGGTAGTAAAAAAGAAGGATATGGGGAAATGTCACTGAAATCACTTGCTTCCTCCCCTCAAATTGAAATTATTGGAGCAGTAGCAGTAGCATCAGATACCAAAACCCAGAAAGGTACAAAAATTAATTTCTCCATAAACCGTGACGGTAAAAAAGTAAATTCAGGTGTGAATAAACTTGGTTTTAATACTCAAGACAATGAAATCTTCGGAGATACTGTCGGCGTACTTAACCAATTAAATATACCCGTTATTGTTGGAATAGGTGATCCCGGTAAGATGGATGGTAAAGATAACCCCTTAAACGGAGCTCCAATAACAACCAAAGCGCTTAGAGAAATAATAGAAGCATCTAAGAAGCAAGGGTAAAGCAAGGGGACGGTTTAATACTTCCTTTATTAGGAAGCATTAAACCGTCCCCTTGCTTTACATTACTGGTTTTGCACATGAGTAGTACATACTTCTGTAGGTTCAGTATCTTTAATAAATATCTCCATTCTTGTTCTATGGTTAAGTCTACATAGGTCGCTAGAAAGTTTACCGGAATCTATACATATTTCCTTTCTTACTAACCCTGTAGGCTCAACAAATTCTTTACGTTCTAATTTTTTATGAGCCTTCTCCATCACCATTTGCCATAACTTTGCTGAATAATTTGTATTACCGGGGATTTTCCTGCGCTTTCCATCATCATTGTCGTAACCAAACCATGTTGCCCCTGCGTAATAAGGTGTATAACCCACAAACCATCTATCTACATTATCCGTAGTTGTTCCTGTCTTACCTGCAGCAGGCATATTTGAGAGCCTTGCTGCCTTACCTGTACCGGAAGCAACAACATCTTTCATCATATCGGTCAATAAATATGCAGCCCGCTCATCCATTACCTTTCTGGCTTCGGTTGTATTCTCTAACAGGACTTTGCCATTCCTATCTTCAACTCGGGTATAAGTTACCGGCTTGATATAATATCCTCCATTTGCAATAGCGCCATATGCAGATGCCATCTCCTTGGGAGATACACCATATGTCAGTCCTCCAAGTGCTAGTGCAGCCGGAGAATCTTTATCCTGATCCTTAAGAGAAGTAATACCAAATTCCTTTAAATAATCGTAAGACCTATCGGCCCCAACCTGTGACCAAACTTTCACAGCTACAACATTTACTGAGTTTTCAACAGCGCTTCGTATTGTTGTAAGGCCACGATAACCATTATACGAATTTTGGGGAGACCAATCCTTTCCCGCTAACTTAATTGTGATTGGAGCATCATCAACTACTGTTGCAGGATTAATAAGCCCGATATCAATTGCAGGTCCGTAAACCGCTAAGGGTTTTATACTTGAACCCGGAGGTCTAACTGCATCTACAGCCCTATTAAATCCCATAACAACCTCTTTTTCTCCCTGTCCCCCTATAAGTCCAACTATTCCACCAGTCCTATAATCGATAATTACCATAGCGGACTGGGGTTTAACTGAATTTCCCTTAAAGGCTTTGAAAACCCTGCTATCATCAGAGTAGGCTTCATCTAGTGCAGATTGGACACTAGAATCCATCGTAGTATATATTTTTAAACCTTCACTATATAGCATTTTCTGAGCCATTACCTTGGATAGGTTCCTGCGTTCCTGCAAATCCTTAAGAACATCCTCACAAACCGCATCAATGAAATAAGATTGGTGTAATACCCTTTCTACCTTTCCTTTTTTAAGTTTTATCTCTTCCTTCATTGCTTTTTGGTATTCTTTCTCTGTAATAAAACCCAACTCTTTCATCTTCCCAAGAACTGTTTCTTGCCTTTCCTTGCTGGCTTTAAGATTGCGAGTCGGATCATATCTACTTGGATACTGGGTTATACCTGCAATCAGAGATGATTCTGCCAGTGTAAGTTCACCTGCATCCTTATCAAAATAAGTTCTCGCCGCTGTCTGAACCCCGTAAGCACCCTGTCCTAGATATATGGTATTAAGATAAAGTTCCAGTATCTGGTCCTTTGAGAGTTTATTTTCGAGTTGTATGGCTCTCCATTGCTCCTGAATCTTCCTCTTTGGCGTAGTCTCATCATCTCCGGTCAGGTTCTTGACCAACTGCTGGGTTATGGTACTTCCACCATACTGCTTACCTCCCGGAAGTAAATAATTTATTACCGCCCCTATTGTTCTTTTTATGTCTATTCCCTTATGTTTGAGAAACCGCTCATCCTCTATTGCGATAAAAGCATCAGGCAGGTATTCTGACATCTCATTTAGCCTTACTGCCGTTCTATTTTGGTCTCCGAAGATTCTTCCCTTCTCTTTTCCATCCTTATCCAGGAAAACAGTTGTGAGACTTTTAAACTCCAGATCATCTGTGGTAAGTTCTTTTGTTGTATCAATTATAGCCACAAAAATTCCTATTGAAGCTCCGATAAGCGCGAAAACAACAATCAAGAATAGTATAAGAAATGCTTTTGACTGAAAGAACATCGTACTTTTCATAACCCCCCTTCCAGTATCATGTCTACCTGAAGTAATCTTCCAATATCTATATTTATCTTTCCATCCCATTTATATCCCCCAAATTGTATTATGGGGACGTTCCTTGAGTAAAGCGAATGGTCGCGTCCCCATTCCTCTTCAAGCCATTTAAGATAGTAGTATTTTAAGATTTAATATCTTTATTATAGCACACAAATAAAAGAAATAGCATCTACCTTTTGTGGCATAATCAAACTAATTATATCACCGATTACATTTTCTGGTATATTGTTAAAGATATTTAGAGCTTATCCGTGAATAAGGGTGCTGCTAAGTGGCTAGATGATTTTTCAAAATACAAGGCGGAGGAAAGCGCAATAATTGCTTTATTGCAACTGACAACAACGAAGTATTTTGGGAAATCAGCAGTCAATGAGTAGTACAATTATTTGCGGATAAGCTCTTAGTTAGATCAAAAAAATTCTGTAATTTTTTTGAAAACCTTTACATAAAATATTAATTAATAATTTAGATTATGTAAATTATCCACATTATCCACATAGTTATCCACATAGTTAGTGGTTAATATCATGCCATTTTTATTTTTTTTTCACATTATTCACATACAAATATTCAACAAATTATTATTCTTGCAGAAAAGCAAGTTGTAGACATAACACTATTATTAGCGAAATCATAAAATTCATCCCCTCAGAATATGTTATCTTATACAGGAGGAGATACATATAATGCTAAAAAAGCTTCAGGAATCAGTCCATTTTTTTACTTCAAACTCTTTACTGATATTTCTAATTTCTATATCCGTCGTAGTTCCAAGTCTCATTGTAGTTAGCAGTCTAAATTTCTTACTGGGTACAGATTTGCCTGGCCGGGTCCTTCGGGTGATTAGGTGGATTTTAAGTTTCAGGGTAATAGAAGGAGTTCTGGGATTAATAACTATAGGCTCTACAATACACATAATATATATGTTTAATAAAGGTCAAACCGCCGGTTATCTAGAAGCCATATCTATAGGTCTCAGCAAATGGGGTAAACTTACTTTAGCTACAATTATTTTTACCTTGGTTATTATATCAGGATATATTGTAACTATACTGCTTAGAGAAATATTTAACTGCATAAATGAATACATAGCTGTATGCATTGAATTCTTCGGTTTCATAATATCGCTAATAGTGATGATTATTCTCAGCATACAGTATGCATTAATAGATTTCGTTGTTGTTCTTGAAGAAACAGGACCTTCAAAATGGCTTAAAAGAGCTGCGCAGCTTGCAAGCGGTAGACGGTGGGAAATATTTTCAATGCTTATACTAGTAAATTTGGTATTCTATATAATTACGTATGCATTTCAGTCTATGCCCGTGCTGTCAGATAACGTCTTATTGACTGATTCTTTAAGTTTGATATTGGGCTCTATTCAGTCAATTTTCATTACAGCCGTATTATTCTTATTCTATTGGGAATCTAGAGAAAAACAAGAAGAGAGGAAAAGAAAACTAATATTATCAAAAGCGTGGCTTGAATATAGAATATGGAGAATAGTTAAGTTTAAAAAAAGAAAATTATAGTTGTTACTTGTTTTAAAGCTTCTTCCATGTCAATATGATACCGTACCATCCTGCCTAACTCATGTATGAAATAGCAGTACTATTAAAATATTGACTATATTTCCAATTTAAGATATAACCTGAGTTTTGCAGTTGAATAAGCGAAAAAACACCC
>DHFP01000183.1:414-3072 GCA_002402315.1 Clostridiales bacterium UBA4821 | reverse complement strand
TATTCATCTGTAGGATTACCTAATGCAATTTGAGCTGATCTGCGAACATTACCTGCTACTACACAACAACCAATTTGGTTCATTATATCTGTAATATCTGTTGCAGTTAATTTATCGCCTATTCTTTTATTTAGTTTTTCTATGATTTGAATGTGTAGTTTGATTAAAGGTTCTGGACCTGATGATTTACCACCAAATGTCTTTATTGGTACACCTTTTAATCGTAATAAACTATAATCAAATATAGGTAATGAAGAACCTATAAAGTATGCTTCAAGCAAGAACTTTAAGGATTCTACCCAACCTTCTCTTGTGTCGGGTATAGTATATTGAAATTCACCTTTGGGTTTTCTTACAAGTAATTGATTTTCACCTTTTATATCAAAGCCTACACCACAACCTAACATAGACATATCCATCATATATTCAAAAGGTTTAGTAAGTTCTTTACTAATATCTTTTGTAGATACAAATGAACATGCGTTAAGTGCAGCATATAAGCCTTTGTTATATACAGCATCTGTACCCATTACCCATAATGATCTACCACTAGGTAAGAATTTCATTTTGAAGATTCTCTCATACATCTCTTGCGCTTGTATTTGAGCTTTGTTCTCATCCCAACCAAGATTGTATTCAGTGATATGATTTTTTTGCATAGAGAACGAACCTTCTACTACTCTACGTACTACTTCATACCATTGTTCATTAACACCGTCTTCTTTTTGTCTGGAGTATGTACGGTAAAATGTAATCTCCCCTAATCCGTTAAATCCAAAACCTGGATCTAATGTCTTATATTTCTTTATAAAGTTATCTGATAGTTCAAAACTTTTCATGTGTGTCGATAAAAATAGCAGGATGTGTATTTAGAACCTGTACTTTGGGCGCTTGGTTTTTAAGGCTAAACTAAATACAACGCCTGCTAATATAATTATTATTTCAGATTAAAAGAATTTTTCAAGTCCTTCAAAAACTTTAACCTTCGTTTCGACACGTTCGTTAAATTCTGTTAGTTTTGGTTTTATTTCTGAAATAGAAGTTTCAATTTTTACAACTTCGTTAGCAAGTTCTTTCATACGTTTTTCAATCTCTTTTTTTGTAGTAAGACGTTCACGTATTTTTTTGTTATGAGCCGCGTTAGGCCCTTTTGTCGTTTCTTTAGAAAATAAAAAGAGATGTGTTTCTCCCCTTTTCTCTAAGTCACGTAACATTGCTAATCTTCTGTTTAATGAGGATAACAAATATATGTAATAATTGTTTGTATTACCATCTTCGTGTTTCTCATTAGTATTTGCTATTTGGATAGCCAACTTAACTTCCACAAGTTGTTCATCCAATGTGGCGATAGTATCGTCTATATCTTTGTCTTTATCAACTGAATACTCTTTTGAGTATAATAATTTAGACTTTTCGTCTATCTTCAGTTTAATAAATTCTTCAATACCAGACTTTACATCAATTAGTTTTTCAAGTTTAAAAGTTTTTTCTGCGAAATTCATGTTAATTGATTTGTTTATTCTTAGAGTGCCTGTAACTCTATTAACTTACTCCAAATAAATAGTCGTTAATTTCCTTTAGTTGATACATTTTGTTTGCAAATTCTTTACCAGTTTTTGCGCCTATGAATTTAAGTGGATCAATCGCAGTATTGTTCTTTCTTAATTCAAAGTGGAGATGACAGCTTTTGCCCCATACGAGGCCTGTCTGTCCGCCTAAGCCGACTATATCTCCATAATGTACATAATTTCCTTCTTCTACATTGATATCGTTTAGATGGGCGTATAATGTACTATATTCGTCATTATGTTTGATAATCACATGATTACCGTACCCGAATTTGGAGTATCCAGTTTTTATTACTTGACCTGAACCAGATGCTAAAATAGGTTCGTTTTTTTCAACAATAACATCTATACCTTTATGCAGTAAAACTGCTTTTAATATAGGGTGCATTCTATAACCATATTTACTTGAAAGTCTAAAATCTTCTTCATTATCAAATATAATGAATGGATTTAATGGTATGTTTGATATTCCTATCTTATTTATATCCAGCTCTTTACTAATGGTTACCACTTTTGTTAACTTTTCCATGTTTTCTATATACTCAATATTTAAAATAGGAGCATAACTGTTTAAAGTTGTTAGAATTAACATAGAAAAAGCTATTAAAAGCTTCTTCATAATTAAAGATTTGGTTCATATTTGTATATCTCTTTAGTTGATATACTAACTTCACCAAAAGTTTGATTAGGATTGGTTCATTATTTACGATAAAATATTTGTAAAGTTACTGAAAGCGTTTGTTAAGTTAGGTGTATTAGGTTGTCAAAAATAAGATAGATGGTAGCCCTTATAGACTACCACCTATCATTTATCTTAAGTTTAAGCTACTCGTAGTAGCCCTATTGTTACTCTGTTTGGAGGTGCCCTTAATAAGCTAAGAGACCTCAGTATAGCATTAATAACAACTTTATCAGCCCTGTCAGCAGAAGGCATAACAACGTTTTTAGACGCAGTTAATATTTCAATTATACTTAATAGATTAGCACTGTATTTATCCTTTACGTAACCATAAATTAAGTTAATATATCCTTCGGCATAACGAGAGTCTGTTAAGGCTCCCATACGCAGTAATGCTCTCAATGTGAGAGA
>DHFP01000183.1:0-402 GCA_002402315.1 Clostridiales bacterium UBA4821 | reverse complement strand
GATACATCATTAACAATGTGTGTATCTATATGAGATAATACCTGGTTTAAATTAAGCTTTACTGGCTTAAATATAAACTGGAATATGTTTTTGGCAAGAAGGACCTTGCCGGTCCTCCTCACCTTAACATATTTGTATCCTAAAAAGTCTTCAGAATATTGTATCACCTCTTTTAACTTCTTTCTAAGAAGTCTCGATAAAGCGAAATTTGAACTTAACATGATTTTTTCACAATAAGTTTTGTAGATGTGTCAAGACTGCCATGTCTTGATTAAATAGATGTTCAAGTGTAAATTTAATAAGAAACCCAGTAACGAGCGCAACAACTAGCATTAGTATTACCCAAATTAGAGCATTACTGGCCTCTAGTTGTCGAAACCTATATAATTTCCACCATACAGA
>DHFP01000042.1 GCA_002402315.1 Clostridiales bacterium UBA4821 | reverse complement strand
TTTCAGCCATATTAGAGATATGGTACAGGCTTACTGGCTAGCCATGAAGCATTGTATACCCGGTGAGTTATATCTAATTGGTGCTGAAGAATCCGGACAAATACATACCTTCCGTGAAGCAGTTGAGATTTTAATAAAAATGGCCATGGTTAATAATATAAAAATAGAAGTGGAGCCCAAATTCGTTAGACCAACTTCGGTGCCAAGATTGATTGGAGATACCAGTAAGTTTAGAGATTTGACGGGATGGAAGCCAAAAATACCATTTGAAAAGATACTGAGTGATACTTTGGAATATTGGCGAGACTTTATCAAACTTAATCTATATTGACGTGAATATGATTACAGATAATGTTAAGCAGGCAGTTATTTTAGCAGGTGGCGAAGGAACCCGCTTAAGACCATTGACTCGCAATATCCCAAAACCAATGGCCATACTGAACAATCGGCCCTTTCTTGAATATCTTATAGAGTTGCTCAGGGAAAATGGAATATCGGAAATTGTACTTTTACTTGGTTACCTGCCAGAAAAAATAATCCAACATTTTGGAGACGGTTCCAATTACGGTATCAATATAAAATATTCCGTTGGAAAAATTACAGATCAAACTGGTACCAGAATAAAAAATGCTGAATCAATACTTGACGATACTTTTTTGCTAATGTATTGCGATAACTACTGGCCACTTAATCTGAAAAGGCTGATTGAGTTTTATATCGAACACAAAACGCTGGCTTCAACTACAGTTTATGCAAACAAAGATAGCATGGGTGAATACGGTGCAGAGAATAACATATGTGTAGATATTGATGGATATGTATTGAAGTATGATAAAAGCAGAAAAAGCAAAGACCTTAATGGCGTTGATATAGGTTTCTTCATAATTAATAAAAATGTTCTGGCATTAATGCCGAATCATAATTTCTCTTTTGAGGAAGAAACCTTACCTTTACTCGTCGATAAGCGACAGCTTTCCGGGTATCAGACTGAACACAGATACTATTATATAAGTACCGTGGAGAACTTAAAGCAAACTGAACAATATCTGCAACTGCAAAAGAATATCTTTCTCGACAGAGATGGTGTGATTAATCAGAAACCACCGGATAAAGACTATGTTAAGAATTGGAGCGAGTTCAATTTGCTATATGGGGCAATTGAAGCCATGCGCCGTCTTACACAAAAAGGATATGATATCTATATTGTCACCAATCAGCGTGGTATTGCCCGCGGTATGATGGATGAGCAAGATTTAAGGATGATCCATGACAAACTCAAAGAAGAATTAGAAAAACATGGCGCCAGAATCAAGCAAATATATTATTGTCCTCACGGGCAGGATGACGGATGCGAATGTAGAAAACCGAAACCAGGCCTGCTCTTCCGAGCTGCTAGCGAGCATAATATTAATCTGACTAAAGCTATCTTTATCGGAGATGATGAGAGTGACCTTCAAGCCGGCGACACTGCTGGCTGCAAAACAATCCTAGTGACACCAGAGAGAAATCTCTTACATATCGTAGAATCTATTTTAAACTCGGAAAATACTGTAGGGTCACAATAATTATTATTTACTTGCTCTAAATTTATCAAATAGTGATAACATATAATCGATCATGCTATCTGTCAATCCAGGATAGACTCCTATCCAAAATGTTCTCTCCATAATAATATTTGTATTTTTTAAATCTGATACCTGTCTGTACCTTATATCCTTATATCCAGGATGTTTCAGTAAATTGCCTGCAAATAACATACGCGTACGAACCTTATGAGCTTCAAGAAATTTTACTATATCAATTCTTTCAAATCCCGCATCTTCTCTTACTGTCAATAAAAATCCAAACCAGCTTACATCGGCCCCGGGGTAAGCTTCTGGCAATATAAAAATATCCTCGTGCTTTTTAAGACCTTCATATATTTTAGTAAAGTTTTGTTTTCTAGCTTTAACAAATCCTGGTAATTTTTTTATCTGCTCAACACCAATCGCAGCTTGAATATCAGTAGGTTTTAAGTTATATCCAATGTGAGAAAAAATATGTTTATGGTCGTAACCTAGAGGTAAATCACCCATTTTTATTGAAAACCGTTTCCCACATGTATTATCTTTTCCTGGTTCACACCAACAGTCTCGCCCCCAATTTCTAAAGGAGTTCAATAAAGGAGCAAGTTCATCATTATTGGTTACTACTGCTCCGCCTTCACCCATCGTCATATGATGAGGAGGGTAAAAGCTGAAAGCCGCAGCATGACCAAAAGTACCCAGCATTTTCCCATTATAACTAGAACCTAATGCGTCACAACTGTCTTCAATAAACCAAAGATTATGCTTTGATACTAAATCCATAATAATATCAAGAGGAAGGGCATTCCCAAGAGTGTGCGCTAAGAAAATAGCTTTTGTATTAGATGTAATTGCTGCTTTTAATTGCTCCGCATTTGCATTGTAAGTTCCAATATCCATATCAACAAAAACTGGTACCATACCATTTTGAATAATTGGATTCACTGTTGTTGGAAATGCAGAAGCAACACTAATAACTTCGTCGCCTGGTAATAGTCGACGATCACTCAATTTTGGTGAAGTCAATGCTGAAAAGCATACCAAATTAGCACTTGAACCTGAGTTAACCAGATGGACATGCCTTACCCCTAAGTATTTACCAAATAATTCCCTAAATTCACGCGAAAACCTACCTTCTGTTAACCAAAACTCAAGACTAGCATCAATAGCAGCAATTATTTCATTTTCATCATAAACGCGTCCCCCAAAAGTCACCCATGACTCACCGGGAATAAATACATCTTTTTGTTTGTACAGATTATAATATTGCTTTACTAATTGAAAAATTTCGCTTTTAATAATATCCAAGTTATTTTCAATCATTTATTATTTACCTCATAACTAAACAAATCGGGACTGTCTTTTATCCAATCTGCTTTCATTAATTTGAGTCCCTCATCTATACCATATAGTCGTCTCTGAACTGTATTTTGAATTTTATTCAACTCGAATCCAGCAGATAAGGGGCGACGAGCTACTTGCTTGAGTTCGGGTGTAGTAACTCCTTTGATAAATCCTTTATCTAATCCAAATATTTCAGCCGCTCTAATTGCCCATTTATATTTTGAAAGTCGATCAACCCCGGCAACATTGAAAATACCTTTGGCCTCATTTTCTATAAGATCAATAGTAACTTCCGCTAAATTACGGCTAAGAGTCGGATTGCCTATCTGATCAGTCGGGACATTAACTGATATTTTATTTATAATTTTTTCAATAATGGCCTGAATAAAATTTTTAGAACGAGATTTTGGATCATAATCATAAACAAATGTTGTTCTGATAATTAAAGCATCAGAAATATTGTCATTGACTAATTGTTCTGCCTTTGCTTTAATTTTCCCATAAACACTGATTGGATTTATCAAATCATCCTCTTTATATGGACCACTATTTCCGTCGAAAATATAATCTGTGGAAAAATGAACAAAGTGACAGCTAAAAGATTTACAAGCATTTATTAGAATTTCAGGGATTTTTAAATGATTTTTAAAGGCAAGTTCAGGATCTAATTCACACAAATCCACACCACCAGGTAAACTAGCACAATTTATAACCCAGCTAGGCTTGTTTTCTTCTATGAACTTTCTTACAGATTGTAAATTTAAGGCATCAAGATAAACCAAATTATCTTGGGAATTAGCATTAAATGTTCCAATAACCTGCCATCCTCTACTTCCAAGAACTTTATAACAATATTTACCAATTAATCCACTTGCTCCTATAACCACTGCTGTTTTATCCATGTTTTATATCCCAATTATATGGTATTTTTTCAGAATTATAAGGTATATAAATAATTTCATTTTTATCATGTACTTCCGTAGCGCAGTTCGCCATAATTGCTAATCTATCCCCATATGCTTTATAACCATTACAGACCCCGGGTGGAATTTTAACTAATTGTCTATTATCCTCACCTATAAAAATTTCCATTAGCTCATCTTTTGTAGGACTATTTTCTCTCATATCAAAAAGTACTAACTTAACATATCCTACTACACAAAAGTTATTCATCGTCATCCTCTTATGGATATGCCAAGCCTTTATAGCATTAGGCCACGCACATGTAAAGTATATTTCACCGAACTTATCAAAATGAGGATCCGTAGATTTCATCATGTGCATAATTTTGCCGCGTTCATCTGAAATTTGGTTTTGAGGTGCTATAACAACGCCATCTATCATGAATATCACTCCCCTATTATTAATCTATTTATGTTATATTGGACTGCACCCCTACGACTGGACAGAACAGGTTAGAACGAGTTGACGGGTTTCCTCCTTATTTTGTTGTTGCGTCACCAGCTCCTCATAGGTAACTGGTGACAGGTAGCCAATCGATGAATGAAGTCTTTTGAGATTATAAACCTGCTCGATGAAATAGGGAAGCCGTGATTGTACATCTGTTATCGTTTCATATTCGAATAGGTACACCTCCTCCTGTTTTAGCGTTTTAAAGAAGCTCTCCATAGTGGCATTATCGTAGGGATTACCTTTACCTGACATGCTGACCTCAAAGCCATGTTCTTTAAGTTTGCCAACATAGTCAAGAGAGGCATACTGCACTCCTCTGTCCGAATGATGGATAATCCCGCTGCAGGGATTGCGATTGGCTATGGCCATGTTTAATGCCTCCAGAACCAGCTTAGTATCCATGCTTCTTGAGATCGCATGGCCTATCACCTTCCGCGAAAAAGCATCTAAAATGGCTGCCAAATAGACAAACCCATGCCGGATGCGAATATACGTGATATCTGCCAGCCATACCTGGTTGATGCCGGTAATCTGCCTGTCTTTGATGAGGTTCCGGAATATCGGTAGACCGTGGTTACTATCGGTGGTTCTAACCCATTTACGCTTGATCCGGCAGAGCAGGTCGCTTTCACGCATAAGGCGTAAAACTCT
>DHFP01000217.1 GCA_002402315.1 Clostridiales bacterium UBA4821 | reverse complement strand
ATGCCGCAAAGATTGGAGATAATATCATACAGCCGGGTTCATATGATGGTGGAGTAAATCCTACTGATTGTGTGGCAACTCTAAAATCATTCGTTCCCATTAAAACTATACCGTATAGAGATTTTCAGTATGGAAGATACACAGATGCTGACTGGAATGAAACAGACTGTGCTTTGGGGCAGATACTTGAAAATGTTGATTTTGCTTTGAAGTGCCCAGACTATAATTATCCGCACATAATATGCGAACCAACAGTAGATATGCTGGTAAAGAAGGATGGCAGAACAACCGGATTTACACACGGCAAAATAGCAGACATAAGTTATGATACTGCTGTTGCTTATGGAAGTGGAAGCAGACCGCCAATAGGACTTTTGAAAGACCAGATAATGGTTTCAAGTAGTGTGGCATTTTCACAGGGGGGAGATAGCGGCTCTGGTGTGATAAAAGAAGATGGTTCGGCAATGGTAGGACTGCTATTCGCCGGGAATACTGACGGCACACAGACAATCTGCAACAAGATTTCGGTGGTTTTGAAAGCCCTTAATGCCTCTCTCCTGTAAAGAGGTATTCCCTCTTTTTCTTTTTTAGTAATGTTTAAATACAAAAAAGCGAATAAATAATATTATGTCAATCATTGAAGATACATTTGTTGGTAGTAATAAGCCAACAACTAATAATTATTCTACTACTTATTTAGAAGTTGGGAATTATAATAGAGAAATTTATATTAAAATATCTGATTTAATTCCAAACCAACAGTATAAGTTATATTTATGGTGCTATAATTCTCCATCATCTGGGACATTTAATGTCTATGAGTCATTACCATTCGACCCAAAAACTATAACATATAATACAAAAGTTGGCAACAAGTCAGATACTCCTATTTATACTATCCCTCTCGGATGGGGGTCGAAAATGATACCGTTTACTCCTACATCTGATACATTCTATATGCACATAGATGAAACAACCAATTCTCCCATTACAATGTCGTTCTATTCTATTGAAACTGGGGGACCACATTTAGTTTGTTTGTTTTCTACTCCATCTGTATTATCACACTATTCTGTAGATGGAATTGATTATGAGGTTCGTAGAGTATCCGAGGATATAATATCTGAAAATCATTTAAATGATATGCCAAGTTCTTATGAAGTTCTATTTTATCTTTCAGAAAATTTTACATTATATGTATCTAAAGATGATGGGTTTAAAACAGAATATATAGAAAAGCAATATGCGGAATTAGTTTCTGATAATTTAAATATGCCAATCTATGAACCATATATAAAAATAGGACCAATGAAAGGATATAAAATAGTTAGAAGTAGTGGAGAAACTTCTGTTGGGAGCGGAGATAATGACCATACACATTCTGTATTAGAAAAAACAACGTTTTTGTGTAATTGTCAATATCTTTATATTCGTGCTTGTAAAATTAATTATGTGTAAAAAATCTTAAATAGTAAAAAGTAAATAAAGAATATTATGCTTGAACCAATAATTGAAGATACTTGGGTTTATCAATATCGTTCAACACTTAATTATTATTCTTCTATAATGTTATCTAACGGAGAATTGACTATAGATAATAAGAAGTATGACCAAGAAATTTATATTAAAATATCTAATTTGATGCCAGATACACTATATAAACTATATTTATATAGTTATGATTCCCAATCATCTGGAACATTTAATGTATATGAATCTCAACCTTTTGACCCCAAGACAATAACTTGGGGAAATAAAGTTGGTAACAAATCAGATATTCCGATTTGCACACTATCTCTTGGTGTTGGATGGAAAGAAATACCGTTTATTCCAACTTCTGATGTATTTTATATTCACATAGACGAAACAACAGATGCTACTGTTCAGATGCATTTCCATTCTACGGAATATTCAGATAATGTTTCGTTAAGACCATATTTAATTATTTTTATGGGAGAATCATCGGCGATGATTTCCTTTTCAGTATTATCTGTATTATCACATTATTCTATAGATGGGGTTGATTATACAGTTCGCCAAATATCTGATAACATAATAGCCGAAAATCCTTTAAACATTACGCCGACTGCCTATGAGTTTCTATTTTATCTTTCTGGCGGTTCGGCATTATATGTATCTAAAGATGATGGTTTTCAAGCAATACAAGTAGAAAAGCAATATGCAGAATTAGTCTCAGACAATTTAAATGTCCCTATCTATGAGCCGTATGTAAAAATTGGACCAATAAAGGGTTATAAAATAATATCACAGGAAAGTGTAACTACATCTAATGGAGATATTGTGCCGGAAAAAGTAATTGTTAGCGGTAATTTCCAGTATCTTTACATTAGAGGTTGCAAAGTTAATTATATTTAACTTTATTTTCTTCAGATATCAACCGCCTATATCTCGGTAAACCCATAGTCTTGTTTTAATTGCAGTCCAAACCATTTATACTCACTATCTTCGGCACTCATTACGGGTTTTCTAACAAATCTTATGCGGCGGTATGATTGCCCAAAACTTTCTCTATCTTCTTTATTGCCGTGATGCAGATGAATGATAACTTTACTGCTGTATTTAACAAAGTTTCCGCCTTCTATACTTCCAACATCCTGTGGGTTTGTTGGGTTTTTGCTTATGTGATGAGTCATTAGTAAAAACTTTCCGCCGTCATCCATCCACTCTCCAAAAATAGCCAAAAGTTTCGCCTCAATATCTGCCCGGGCGGGCAATATACTTGTCATACTGCCTATTGATGCTTTTGTTATAAAACTAAAACTATCTATAATAACTATATCTGGATTCTCTCTAACAAGAATATTTGGGTCAGACTGGTCTTTTTTGCGTCTATCAATGTTTTTCTTTATTATCGCTATTCTGCCTATTTTACCACTTTCCTTATCTACTTCATAAGAAAAATCTCTGCCCAATATATTAAAAAGTTTCTCAGGATTTCTAACAGTTATAAAAGTTGGTTCCTTATCAGTATTGAATCTCTCTTTAAACTTCTGCCCCCAAAATACCTGTTGCATACTTGGCATACCTTCTGTATCAAAATAAACTACTTTCTTGCCTTCTCCAGCCCACTTATAGGCTAACTGCATACACAACACACTTTTGCCGATGTTGGGTTCTCCAAATATGCTTGACATTATCCCAGGATAAAACCCGCCCATCATATTATCATCTACGGCACTTATGCCAGTTTCGTATATTTCTACCATAATAAAGTATTGTTTTTTATGTTTAAATAGTTTTTCTTTAACAGTCCGCATATATAAATTTTATTTTTTCTTCTTCAGTTAATTCCTTAAGAAATTTTATGTGTTTGCAGTCAATTTGTCTATAAGTAAAGGAGGGGCAAGAACACACATACTTTTCATTATCTAAATCTCTCATAATTACATACTCCTTTACTTTGTAGAATTTATACATAAGTCTAATAATCTTTTATGTTTATATCTTTTTCGCAATCTTCACAATTGTATATTGGGTAATTCTCCGGCCTTTAATTTTAAAAAATGGCCGTTCTCTAATACCTACAGTAAGTTCACATTCTGCAATTCTATCATTTTCAATTTTAAATATAAATTTTTCCAATTTTTTGTATGTTTTTGTTCGCCGCTTATGTAATGGGCTAATTCGTGGGCAAGAGTATCTTTAATTTCCGGCATAGAATGAGATAATATTATTTCTCCGACCTTTTTGGTTGTGTAGATGATTATTTTCTTTTCCTGTATAAAACATTCTCCGTATATGTTGGAGGGCAAAATATTGATTTCTATGGTCGGAGAGGGCATATTAAATAATGAACATATATTATTTGCATATGTCTGTAAAGTTTTTCTAAATTCTGTTATATTTATTGTTTCAAGTTCCTTTTCATTTAAACATCTATCTATTAAGGTTGTTATCAACTTTCTCCTCCGACAAATAAATGTTCAAATGTTAATGTTGCTTCCGCATATCTTTTTATTGCTTCTAAGGTTTGTAAATCTCTTTCTCTGTCGGCTTTCCACTCAATAATTTTATTGAGGGTTCTCATAACTCCGATTTCATCATTTGGAGATGAAAAAGAATCAATGTAAATATTCTTTTTATCGAATAAAATTCTTAAATTCCACTTATCTTTTTCAAGTTCCTCATTGTAAAATCGGATTAAGTTTTTGTCTTTTTCTTTGCTTAAAACAATGTCATTTATTTTTTGAGGTTTGGGGTGTTGTATAATTATATTATTATAGTAAACTGCAACATCTAATTTAAGTTTTTTTATTTCTATTGCCAGTTTATCTATATAATCCATTCTAACCTCCTATGCCTATATTTTCTGTAACAAAAAGATATAAATCTATCTCATCTGCCCCAATTGGGGCAAATGAAAGATTGAATAATTCTTTGTATTCATTGGGTATTTCATCCATTTAATCATCATCCTTATTTTTGAATTTGTAGATATGGTTGTTTTTTACCATATAACATACATTTTCCCTTTCCTTTTTTGGAGTTTTTGCTTTAATAGTCTTTTGCCTGGCAATAACTGTATTTGTTTTTTCCGTGCATATTTCCTCATCTGCAAACCAAAGCATACCTTCCGTCTCTTTAGCCAAGGGGCATAGCGGGGCTGAACATTTCTCAAACTTTGGGCAATCTTCCATCTTTTCACTTTTTTTGTTCATACAGTAAATAGTTCTTTATGCTTATAAACTTTATCCCGCATAAAGTTAATTAAATATTTTATAAAATGTTAAAAGTGGTTCATACTCTTTAATAAAATTGCCCATTTCGATTAAAATTATTTTTCTCATTTCTAAATTTTTTTCTGGAGTTGCAAACTCTAAAAAGGATTCTTTACCGTTGTTCGTTTCATAATAAGAAGTGCATTTTTTAAGATAAAAAGCCTCTTTGCTTCCCAGTATTATTATTTCAATATCCGGGGGCAGTGATACAAAGTAATATTTATGTTCAGGATACCGACCAAAGTTTTCAATGTATTCTATAACGAATCCGTCATTTAAATGAGTAATTATTTTAATCATATAATGATACTGTTTTTTACCTTATTAAAGTTTTTCTTAGGGAAGTATCAACATTCTGCCTGTTTGACTGTGGTATTGCTTTTAATGAAAAAAGCAAATGGTTGAGGTGAGGCAGATGGCGGCGATGGAAACCGCCCCACAGTCGTTTGCAGGTTGATACTTCCGGTGTTCATTCTAATCCCTTTTTCTTTATTTCTTCTATTGCTGTTGGCATCTCATTGTTTATCTTGTAGAGCCAAGATAGTTGAAGTTTTTCAAGTTTTCGTGTTTCCTGATATGTTTTCGGCCCGCATACAAGAAGTTCGGGAAAGTTTCTGTTTATGAATTTGTGAAGAACCACAACAATTTCTTTGCCATCTTTATGGTCATAGTCGTGTATGAACGTGTATCCTCCGAATTCTTCCTTCCACTTGTAGTTCTTTAGTTCTTCTATCTGTTTTCGTATGTTTTCAATTACTTCTTGTCTTATGTCAGTCATTTTCTTTCACCTCATACAGTAATATACTTTCATATTTATATACTTTTCTTTCCATACTTGTTCCCTTAAGCATTTTAATCCTCCTCCACTATTTCATACTCTTTATCTTTGTTCTTGTAAAGAACATCAATAACATAAGTTTCCGGCTTCTCAACTGCCAATGCTATTCTCCACTCACTCCAACCACATTCGTGCAATTTTCTTATTGCATACCACTTTGACTGTTCTTTGTAGAATTTATCTATTGATTCCATCTCTTATCACCAACCAATAATAGATGTCTATTCTTATATAGTTTTTCATATATTCTCAAGTCTGACAGGAGATAGAGTATAAACGGCTTCTCCATTATGTCCCTCTAATTTCTGAACATCTTTATCAAATTTTAACCTTATTATAATCCTTCTGCCGGTCTGTTTTGAAAATCTCTCTGCCGCCTCAATATTTACCCAACCACGCACAGGCGGTTTGATATACCCGGTTTCTTTGTATTTAGATAACTTCTTCATTGTGGTAACGTGCCACACCAACATTTTAATTACCTCTCTCTATATCTCTTATCACTTCAATTTTGCTTATTTCGTCTTGTATCTTCTTTTTAAGGTTCTTTGTTTGTTCGATGTTATCCTCTAACTTTTTCTTAATATTTTCCATATAGTCTATTTCGTCTTGTGCCTTTTGTTTTAATCTTTTCAAATCTTCTATGTCCTCATTAATCCATTTTTCTTGTTTTTTCTTTAGCCACTCATTTAGTGATTTCATTCTTTACACCTCTTAACATTTATTGATATTTGTCTTTAAATATTTTTCTATTATAAATTTAACAAAGTTATTAAGGGGTCATATATTGAATTATTAATTTTATTTAAAAACCACTTAAGTTCTTCTTTTTTCCATAGACCTTTTTCTAAAAAGGCAAGTATATCTTTACTATTTTCGCAATCTTTATAATGTTTTTCTCTGCCGGAATTTATCATTTTTACTGCCGATTCTATACTTAAATCATAGAGTCTTGGGCTTTCTTCTTTACTAATAAAAAAACAGTATTTTCCTTCTGAACAAATATACCCATCATTGCCCACGGGCATAATTTGCCCTCTCTCTAACTCTGATTTTATATCTTTTAATTTTTCCCTGTATAAAACCCCCTTACTTTTTGCCTGTAATATTGGGGTTGTATCGATTTTATCTATAAATTCTTTTTTTAATAACCTTTCATACCCAAAATTTTTACAAGTGTTTAATATTGTTTCTGTTTTTTGCAAAATATCCATATTTTCCTTTTTTATGACTTCATCAATGAAAAAATTAGTTAAGTCATTTTCAAAAATAGTGTATATAGTATTTATATTTCCTAAATAACGGGGCAAATTAAGAAAATTGAAATTGCCCAGTATTCTCAACATCATTGTTTTGCCGGGTAAAACAAGTAATATATCTCCCACATAAAGAAATGCCTTATTATTTCCTGCCTGTGTATTATTCTTATATATAAATTCTATATCTTCCAAAAGTATTTTTCCATTATATAGATTATTAATTAAATCCGCCATTGTGGGTAGTGATATTGACCGTGTATAATCGTATATTTTACATAGGTCAGAATAGTCTAATTTATTATTTGCATACATATAGAAAAGTTTTGCCGGCTCCACTTTTATTGTTTTATTGTTTATAACAAGATAGTTTTTGGAGATATTGTAATACGGAGAAGATTGGCCCGGTTTCCTTATTAGTATATCTGTTTGGTCCTGCGTAATTTCTATCATATTATAAATGTCCCACTCTTTTTATTGTATTGGGCCTTTATTTCTTTTGGCTCTCCATAAAAGTCAAACCCATAAACCGTTATATAGATATTGTCATCATCTTCGGCATCATACTTGAAATCATCAAGTTGAAAAGTAAAATAACCGCCATCATTATTCGGTCTGCACATACTACCAAAGACTTCTTTTACAATATATTCTATATCCATTTTCTTACCTCTCATAGATTTCATCATCTATCAATGGTTCGTAATCCTCGTCCTCTTCCTCTACTATGTGTTCTTTATCAAACATTTTTTCACCTCAATCATAAATTGTTTTTTAACTTTATATAGTTTTTGTTTATATATTGAGTAAAGTAATAATAGGGTCATATATGGGGTCGTTTATTTTATTCAGTATTCTTAACATTTCTATTTTTGTA
>DHFP01000171.1 GCA_002402315.1 Clostridiales bacterium UBA4821 | reverse complement strand
ATTTTCTTCACTTAAATTAAATGCAACTATTCTTCAACTGCAATTAAAATACCATTCTAAAAAGCCCTAATGTTATAAGAATCAATCCGGGAATAACCGAAATCAGCCTCTCGTTCAAAACTTTTCTATCAGCCATAGCCCTGCCTATGTACAGCCCTCCTCCCAAAAATAACATTTGAATTACACCAACAAACAAGGGTATAAACAATGATGAGACTCCTATCATTATAGTACCTATACAAGCTGCGGTAGCATCCACATTTAAGGCTACACCAAGCAAAATAGCTTCCTTTATGTCAATTGTTCCTGAGTTATCAATATCCCCCCTGACAGGATTCTTCACAACCATAATTGTTATACCAATTGATTTTATTGCTATTTCCAAAAGTTTATTTTGCTGCTCCAGGTGTTGGCTGTATACTTCTTTAATGGTATCGTTACATTTCCTTGATTTTAAAATCATCCACATACCCATTGATAATAGAATTATGATTCCAATTATATTGGCAAATTCCATCCCTAATATATGCAGCAGCCATGAACCTATAACTAATCCTATAAGAGCGTATATGACAGAAGAAAAACAGATTAGCATCTTAGGCATTAAAGGTACTTTAACCCCCTTCATACCATATGATACTCCAAGCCCCAGAGCGTCTATACTTAGTGAGATTGCTAGAAGAATTATTGCATATATCATGCTGTCTCTCTCCATAAAGTGTTTTTATACACAATATGTATACGACCGTTTTTTTGTTAATCAGATAGAAGTTAATTATCATACTTTTCAGGCTTGTTTAATAGAATACTTGTAAGACAAACTTATGAAAATGGAAGAGCTTCAAGATTCGACGAAGGAGGTCAAAAATGGAAAATACTTCAGCCGCATCAATTGAAAGTTACCCATATTCAAAAACTACAAATGGCAATAATAAACCAAATGGTCTAACTTCAAAAGATGCCCAAAAAAAACTGGATCTTTACGGTAAGAATGAAATCACAAACAAAAGAAAAATCTCTCTAATAAAGATATTTATAAATCAATTTAGTGACTTTATGGTTATTATCCTGTTGCTGGCTACTTTCTTTTCACTGTGCATGGGAGAAACGGTTGAAGCTTTAACTATAATTTTCGTCATTATTTTAAATGCAATCCTGGGATTTTGGCAGGAATTTAAAACCGAAAAAACTCTTGAAGCGCTGAAAAACCTCGCTGCTCCAACAGCTACAGTTATGAGAGATGGTAATCCGGTTACCATACCGGCATGCGAAATAGTGCCTGGTGACATGATCCTGCTTGAAGCCGGAAACAGAATCCCGGCTGATTCCATCCTTGTAGATGTTAAAGGCTTGACAGTTGATGAATCTATGCTGACAGGGGAATCCATACCTGTTGAAAAGAGAGCTTTAGATGATATCCCGGATGATATTGCCGAAATGAGTAGTTCTCAGCAGAGCATTTTTATGGGGACAACCGTAACTTCCGGCAAAGGAACTGCACTTGTAGTACATACGGGTATGAAAACTGAAATGGGAAAAATTGCCGATATGATCCAGAATGTTGAGGAGGAACTTACGCCTCTTCAGAAGAAACTAGAGAATATGGGAACTTTGCTGGTATACGGGTGTATCATAATCTGTGCTGTTGTATCCCTAATTGGTATATTTAAAGGTGAATCCATATTCAACATGGTACTATCCGGAATAAGTTTGGCAGTAGCAGCTATACCTGAAGGACTGCCTGCAGTAGTAACAATATCATTGGCTATTGGCGTACAAAGAATGCTCAGAAAGAATGCTCTGATCCGGCGTCTCCCTGCTGTAGAGACTTTAGGCTGCGCTACTG
The DNA here is from genome assembly GCA_002402315.1 of Clostridiales bacterium UBA4821. GTDB lineage: Bacteria > Bacillota > Clostridia > Acetivibrionales > UBA4821 > UBA4821. The sequence continues at coordinate 4,018 of DHFP01000171.1, read as the reverse complement.
TTATCTGCTCGGATAAAACCGGAACATTGACGGAAAACAAAATGGTAATCAAAAAAATTTATATTGGGGAATATTGGTTTGATGTTACAGGGTCAGGCTTCAATCCCGATGGAGATTTCATATACAATGGAAAGGCCATTGTTCCAAAGAACAATAGATTGCTTGTAGATTTTTTGACAGCCGGCGCTCTATGTAATAATGCCTCCTTAGTCAAGACTAAAAATCAGGAAAAAGAAAAGCATCTATCTGAATATCTGTGGTCAATAAACGGCGACCCCACTGAAGCAGCTATTTTGGCTGCAGCTGCTAAAGCCGGAATAACTAATAACTGGCTTAAGAATATATATACCAGAATACATGAAATTCCCTTTGATTCAGATAGGAAAATGATGTCTGTTGTATGCAAAAACAACAAGAATAAAGTTATCTGCTGCTCAAAAGGCGCTCCGGATATATTGATAAACATATGCTCACACTATCAGGATTCTAAAGGTATACATACCCTTGACCAAAAGGTTAAAGAGAATATACTTAATGCTGCATCAAGTATGGCTGACAATGCCTTGAGGGTAATTGCCATTGCTAAGAGAACCTTGCCTGATAAGAGTTTTGATAACGACAGTGAATTAGAAAAAGGCCTCACATTCCTTGGATTGGTTGGAATGATTGACCCTCCTAAAAAGGAGGCAATAGTTTCAGTAAGCAAATGCAAAAAGGCAGGAATCAAAACTGTTATGATCACCGGAGATCACAAGCAGACCGCTGCTGCTGTTGCAAAAGACTTAGGAATACTAGGGTCTCAGGATAAGGTATTGACCGGAGATGATCTGGATAAATTTAATGATGCCGAGTTTGATAAAGAAGTTTTAGGAACTTCAGTTTATGCCAGGGTATCCCCTCGTCATAAACTTAAAATTGTAAAATTATTAAAGAAGCGCGGTCATATAGTTGCAATGACCGGAGATGGGGTAAATGACAGTCCTGCCGTTAAAGAAGCCGACATTGGGGTGGCTATGGGTATCACAGGGACTGACGTAACAAAGGAGTCGTCATCAATGATATTGCTGGATGACAATTTTTCAACCATTGTGTCTGCCGTAGAAGAAGGCAGAGGCATATATGATAATATAAGAAAGTTTATCAGGTACATGCTCTCATGTAATATAGGAGAGGTATTAACAATGTTTTTGGGAACTTTTCTATCCACTCCGGTACCCCTGCTCCCAATTCAGATTCTTTGGGTCAACCTTGTTACCGATGGCCTCCCAGGAATAGCCCTCGGACTGGACCCTAATGAAAGAGATATTATGGAAAGAAAGCCTAGACCGACAAACGAACATATTTTTTCTGGTGGTCTTCTTGGAATAATACTTCTTAGGGGAGCAATAATAGGGCTAGGTACCCTAGCTGTATTCTGCTTAGAATACTATATAATGAATTCAGGCCTCGAGGCTGCAAGAACTGCCGCATTTGCAACATTAGTAGTGTCTCAGCTCATACATGTCTTTGAGTGCAGGTCTGAAAAGAAGGATATTTTCGAAATTGGCCTCTTAGGAAATAAATACCTGGTATGGGCTGTTACAATTTCTATGCTGATGTTACTCGCAGTATTGTACGTACCTTATTTACAATATTTCTTTAAAACGACTTTCCTTACGCTGACAGATTGGTTGTTAATTATTGGATTCTCACTAATAGGCCCTGCAATATCAAGTATAATTTTATCTTTTAAAAAATCAACAATCCAGTTAAGGTAATATCAGGAAAATAATATTTCCCAGCTAGTTTCAAATAGCAATTGGAAAAATGCTTTGTGACAGCTTCTATATATGATAGCACAAAGCCTTTTTCTTAATGTCAACTTCTTACTTTATTTTTAAACCCTTGCAACAGTAGACTTAGGCTCGTCACCAAATAATATTAAAATTTGACAAATTCCATATACTAAACTATAATTAATATGTTTTCTAGTAAAAAACATAATGGTTGGTGCTTATAATGAACTACAAAAAATTCTTTAAAATTGTTGGTACTATAGTAATATCCTTCTTAATAATTGCAAGTGCAATATTAGCAGGATTATACCTTATTAATCCGGACATCCTTAAAAATAACCTTCTATTTGACCTGAGTAAAATGTTTCCTATCAAATCACAAGATAAACCTGTAAATATTCTTTTTCTTGGACTTGATAAAGTAAGCAATAATACTGATGTAATTGTTGTTGCTAATTTAAATCCCAAAACCCAAAAGGTAAATGTGCTTTCTATTCCCAGGGATACGAGAGTAGAATATAAAGGTGATAGTCATAAAATTAACTCAATTTATCACATAGGCAAAAGAAACGATAAAGAAGACCTTCCCAAAGAAATAATAGGAGAAATTATAGGACAGAAGATTGATTATATGGTAGTCGCCAATCCTGAAGGCTTTAGAAATATTATTGATATTCTAGGCGGAGTAGAAGTGAATGTACCTGGAAATATGAACTATGACGATAATGCACAGAATCTGCACATACACCTTAAAAAAGGTCTGCAATTGCTGGACGGTTCAAAAGCTGAACAATTTGTAAGGTATCGTCACGGCTACAAGGATGGAGATTTAGGCAGGATAGATGCACAGCACATATTTTTCAAAGCTTTTGTTGAACAAAAGCTTAAGCCGCAGTTTATACTTAAAACAGACCAAATTATTAATCAGGTCTTTCAACACGTTAAAACCGATATTCCCATCCCAGTGGCTATTAAATACTCTTTATATGCAAAAGACATAAAATTAGAGAGTGTTATGTTTCATAAACTTCCGGGAGAACCAAAAAGAACTCATGGGGCATGGTATTTTATTTATAGCCTCGACGAAACACAAAAACTGATTAACGAAAATTTCGTAGAAAATTATGCTAAAAGCAACTAAGGCTGTTGGCTCTTAATACAGTTGCCAGTTTACAGTGTACAGTTATAACTGCTTAATTATGGTTTTCAACTGTTAACTGTCAATTGTAAACTGTAAACTGAAAATGGCCAGCAGCCAATTTTTACTTAAGCTGCATAATTGCTGCCATCCTACCCGTCTGTCCTTTATCTGACCTGTATGAAAAGAAAATGTCGCTGTTACACATAGTACATAGTTGGCTGACTTGAATATTCTCTTTATCCAAACCTGCTTCTAACAACTCAAGCTGATTGGTCTTCCAAAGGTTGATTCTGCTTTTACCTGAAGGCAGCACTTCAATTATCTCCGGCCAAAATTCAAAAGCCTTTTTAAATTCTATGGCTGCGGATTGGTCTACTTCAAAACAGCATGGACCGATAGAAGGTCCTATACATGCAATAATATCCTTCGTTTGGCAGTCATAGGCCTCGTGCATAAATTCTACTGTCTTTGCAGCTATTTTCTTCACAGTACCTCTCCAGCCGGCATGAGACATGGCAGCAATATTCTTTATAGGATCATAAAAAAGCATTGGTACACAATCAGCATACAACGTGGCAAGTGCAACATTGGATGTGCTGGTGACCAGACCATCGCAGCCCTCTTCAGGTCTGGACTTTACGATTCCTTCACCTCTGTTTTCCCGTCCTACAATTCTAATTACATCTTCATGAACCTGCTTTGAAAAAACCAGGGTCCTGTAATCAACATCAATAACCGAGCACAATTTCTTATAATTCTCCACTACAGCTTCTCTTGAGGTACAGCCGTCAAACCTTAAATTAAACTCACCATTACCTATTCCTTCCTCCTTGCAGATTCTTGTGGAGAAACAGTGAGCCAGTCTACCCTCATAGTCTAAAAGCTTTTTAAACTGTATATATTCAACTCCATCTTTCTCTCTATGGACAACAGCCTGGTTTGATAAATTTTTATGCAAAATTATTACACCTTCTTCCTGTTTCGTTATTTATACCCTATGATATGTAAAAAGCGGATTTTTGTCCAGTTATAATTTGTAAGCAGATAGTGGTACCTATCAATTGTATGTGTTGATATGCTAATATTCGAAATATCAAGTGGA
>DHFP01000203.1 GCA_002402315.1 Clostridiales bacterium UBA4821 | reverse complement strand
TTCTTGCTTTTGTTTGTCTGCTTTAATAACTTGTAACATGACTTAATCTATTCTATTAAGTTAAAAGGAGGTATTTTCGAAGAATAATACTATTTTTCTTGTTTTTTCAGCATATTTGTAGGGTTGACAAGCAAGAAAAATATTACTATAATACCAATGTAATAAATTTGTAATGGTATTGAAACAAAATCAATACGCAAGATTTAAATGCTGAATCCCTTTTCACAAAGGGTACGGGGGAACCAAGTAGGGGGTGAATCCGCATTATGCGGTAGGGTATGGACCAACTTTCCCGAATCCGTCAGCTAACCCCGGAAGCTAAATAAGGAGGTTTGAATGTTTACTTTAAGAAAAAGTATATTAAGTATCTCTACTTTACTTCTTACTGTATGCATCATGTTTTTCACCAGTGTTGAAGCCTTGGCCGACTACTCAGGATATATTCGGGGAACTAATGTTAATGTTAGAAAAGACCATTCAACATCATCAAAATTAGTAGCAACACTATCAAATAAAGATGTTGAAATAATTGGCAGCTGGAATGATTGGTTTAAAATTTCAACAGGAAATATTACCGGTTGGGTAAAGGATGACTTTGTAATTAAAAAAGCAAAATCTTCAAAAGCCTCAAATAATAAACAGGTTTCCAAACCGGCTTCACAGACTGCAAGTACCTGCAGTAATAAGACAGGAATAATAAAAGGTAAAAATGTGAATGTGAGGTCTAAACCGGCTAAAACTGCAAAAATCGTAGCTGCTGTCTCAAATAAAAAAATTAATATTTTAACACAATCCGGTGACTGGTACAAAATATCGGCTGGGAAGACAACAGGGTGGGTCTTAAAGGATTTTGTCACAGTGTCTTCCGGTAGTACAAAAACAGCAAGTAGTTCCTCGTCAAAGACATTCAGTAGTCTTAGAAGTAAATTGGTACTCTCTTCAAGAGGTTATTTAGGGGTTCGTTATGTATACGGTGGAAGCTCACCTAGTGGATTTGACTGTTCCGGCTTTACAAGCTACATTTATAAGAAGAATGGTATTAAGATAGAAAGAACTGCCAGTGCACAAGCAAATCAAGGTAAATATGTATCAAAAAGCAATCTGCAATCAGGGGATTTGGTATTCTTTGATACTAATGGAGGTAAAACAAAAAAGATCAATCATGCCGGAATTTACATCAGAAATGGTAAGTTCATTCATGCATCTTCATCAAAAAAAGGCAGATATGTTAAGATTAACGATTTAAAAACTGGCTTTTATGCAAAAGCTTATGTAACTGGAAGAACTTTTACAAAGTAAGCTAAACAATTTATAAAAGAGAGATATCGGGATAACTGATATCTCTCTTTTATTTTTTCGTTATCTTGTTCAAATATGATCTATCGTGAGACTGGAGAAAAACATGTTAAAAAGACCGCTTTTAGTTATTGTCTGTATTTATTCACTTGGTATACTGTATGGTCAATTCTTTAATTGGAAATTCATTATCATAATGTCATCCCTGGTATTACTTACACTCTTCTTATTAATAAAAAGTAAACAAAAAACCTATTTGCTTATAACTTTAATCCTATTAATTTTCGTTTTTGGAGCTTGCTTTTCTTATCTCAAAATTTACTATTCTTCCAAGTGCTTTGAGCCTTTTTCCGACCAGACTGTCAACTTTTCAGCAGAAGTAGTCTCCCAACCTGATATAAGGGACAAGAAAGTTAATTATACAGTTGTAGTCAAAAAGATCAGATATAATAATAAAGACCAATATATTAACTCCCAGGCACTATTATCTGTTTATGCTGTTGATTCAAAACAGCTGCCCTTTAATCAAGGCAGCCTGGTAGAAGGAACAGGCAGGATTATATTACCATCTCCGGCCAGAAACACAGGCGGCTTCAACTACAAGCAGTATCTTGCATCCCAAAACATCTATTGTACCATAAAAACTATGCCGGACGACATAACTGCTGCAGGCCAATCAAACCTAAATCCTTTCATTGCTTTTAGCCTTTATCTTCGAAATAACATTATAAGAATATTTGATTCTTCATTGCCATATGAGGAAGCCGGATTACTTAAGGGTGTAGTGATAGGTGAACGCAGCGGACTTTCCGAACGCATAGAACAGAATTTCAACACAAGCGGCCTCACACACCTGCTTTGTGTATCAGGCGCAAATATTGCATATATTGCAGGTGCATGTATATTTCTATTCAGCGCTCTTAAACTAAAAACTCAATATTCAAATCTGGTTACTATCTTCATACTCATATTGTTTACTTACATTACCGGTTGCTCTCCTTCGGTTGTTCGTGCAGCAATAATGGGTATCATGCTCCTGCTGGCGGGAATATTCGAGAGAAAAAGCGATGTATTGACCAGTATATCGGCAGCATGCCTCCTTATTCTTTTGTATAATCCTCTCGCCATATACGATATTGGATTCCAATTATCGTTTGCAGGCACAATAGGCATTGTCCTTTTCTACAAAAGCTTAACACATTATTTAAGATTCCTGCCCAAATTGGTAAACGAAGTATTGTCTGTTTCTCTAGCAGCTCAGTTAACAGTAGATCCTCTTATTGCTCTTTATTTCAATAAAATTTCCATAATAGCACTTATCTCTAATCTTATAGCGGTACCCATTACCGGCGCGGTAACCATCCTAGGATTTATTATGAGTATAACAGGACAATTTGCCCTTATCCTGGCTAAACTAACCGGCGGTCTAACTTATTTCTTTTTAGCTTTTATGCTATGGGTTTCAGATATAACGTCCAAAGTGCCTTTTGCAACCATTCAGGTTATAACACCCAGTTTACTTTTTCTCGTACTATATTATGCTTTTCTATATTTCTTGTTGTGGTATATTCCTCAAAAGCATCCTTCTCCTTCTTTCTACAAGGTTCTGTATACTTCCCTGATCATTTGTATTGCAAGCTGGTTTATAATGGCTTCCTGGCCTCAGCCTTTGCAGGTAAGCTTTGTAGATGTCGGACAAGGAGACTGTAATTTTATAAAGACCCCTCATGGAAAAGCATGTTTAATTGACGGAGGAGGCACATACCCAGGCAGTTTAACCAGCTTTGATCCGTCAAGTACGGTAATACCATTTATTTTAGATAGCGGGATATCCTCAATTGACCTGGCCATTCTGTCCCATGCCCATGGAGACCACATTCAAGGGCTGATTAAGGTAGTCGAATCACTTAATGTTAAAAAGCTGGTAATTGGGCCACAGTTTGAATTGAATGCAGATTTATCCAACCTCTTAAGTTTGTGTAAAAAGAAGAAGGTACAGGTTGTTCAGGTAACCAGGGGAGACACCTTTAACTTGGATGGAATTGAATTTAGAGTCATTCACCCCTCAGTCCAAAATAATTTTATCGAAAATTCCAGTCTGAACAACAACTCATTGGTATTAATGCTTACTTATGAGAATACCCGTGTTCTATTTACCGGAGACATTGAAAACCAGGCAGAGCAGGAGATAATGGATCTGAATACTGTCATTTCTGCTGACATATTAAAAGTGGGACATCATGGTTCTCCGGGTTCAACATCACAAAGCTTTTTAGAAAAGGTTTCTCCCTCAGTATGTATAATAAGCGTAGGAAAAAATAACTTCGGACACCCTTCAAAAATAGTAATTGATAAAATACATTCGATAAAGTCAAAACTCTTTAGAACAGACCAGAATGGAGGCGTTAATCTTACAATCTATAAAGACAGGTTCATAGTGAAACCTGCTATATATTAAAAAAATTGTATAAAAGATTGGTATTAGGACAAAATATACCCAAAGAAATTTTGGGGAGAAAATTATTATGATAAGAAGACATCCGCCTCGTAAAATGTTGAGTTTATTAATCATATTACTTGCAATGCTTGGGTATTTCTCCTTTGATTTATATTCCCGGGAACAGTCCAAGGTTAAGCATGGAATGCCTGAAATTGAAAACCTGGGATCATCCCCAAATCCGAACCTTCAAAATCCACCTGGGGATCTGCAAGTACCTCCAAACACTGAAGTTGAAGGGGATAGACCTGAGGATAAAGTCATCCGCCCTGGCGCTAAATTAATTATGGAAAAGCGTTTTACCGGCTGCGGTCATGTATCTAGAAAACAAACATATGTCCCAAACGATATGATAAACCTTACAGAGCAGCAGATAAAAACAGCGTACAAAAACTGGAGTATTAAAAGCTTTTCACCTGAAGAAATAACTTTATACCAAGAAGTAAATACAAAATGCCCTAACCATTTTATTCTGAAAGAAAAAGATGGGTTGGTTGCAGTATATTACCAAACACCTGTCAATGGTATTAATCTCAAGGAAGTTACTCCTATACTTGTTGAGAACCTGCGCATGCAGGATAAGGAAAGGCTTAAGGCAGGAATAAAAATAGAGTCACAGCAAGATCTGGCACAAGTACTCGAAGATTTGGGAAGTTAATAATTTAAAGGTCAGCTTATACTGCTTGCCGTCTTTAGCCTGACCGGTGATTTCTGTAGTAATGCCATTATCGTTTACATTATAAATTTTCTCTATGCCATACTTAATCTGATCTGTACCCTTCGCATCATGCCCCCACCCATGATAAGGATGACACAAGAAATCCTCACCCTTTAAATTCAATTCTCTGATTTTCCATCCATCTTGTCCCTGATTTTGTACTATTACTTCTCCTGTATAATACCCAAAGTATGTTATAGGCTTATCCTTTGACCCCTCGATAGTTTCCAATTCCACAAGGAATCGTGGGTATATATTTTTATTTATCTTTACTTTATTCATCTCGTAAATTTTAAGTAGGTTTATATGCCCAATACCTCTAAAAGAGTTTAAAAATTGATTATATGTCATTGTTTTTTTAGTATCGGCAGACAACATTTCATAAGCATAAGGATATGGCTGTGTACCTTCGCCGATACTTCCACACCCTGCAGTATACCCCTCCATATTGGCAGCTTCTGAGAGTATATTGAAATATGCTTCTACTACATCCCTAGGGTTATTAAATACCTTGGGTATGCCTTCCCCATTGTACTTAAACCCATATCGGGGAATAAGTGCAGGTTGATTTGAAGACCGCAGAAACCTCTTTACTGCATCCTGGCTTATGACCGGTACCCTCTCACCATCTGCTACATTTTGCTGATAACTAGCCTGTTTCGCCTGCTCACCTCCCATCAGATATGCCTTAGAAGGTAATTTCCCTGGGCAAGCAAATACTATCAATAATAAAACAGTCGCTAGAATAACCGTTGGATAAAAATAATGCTCCATTATACTATATTTATCAGACACCATGTCCAACACCTCCTGATATAGTATATTCAAGAGGTAGACAAAAAATGAGAATAAAAGGGATGGAAAAATGATATTACATTTTTCCATCCCTTTTATTTATAAATATTTAATGTTTGGCTAGTACTTGCTCTTCCAAGTTTATTTCAGCTTCCGAATCCTCTATTCCATCTGTAGTCTGATTAATCTTAGGCTCTATCGGTTTCACTATTTCAATAAACTTCACTATACCATATGCACCCATTATTATCATTATAGTCATAACTGGAAAGGAATATCTGCTCATTACAAAAAAAGGCAGGTGAATTAGATTCATGTATGATATTATCCCTAGAGGAAGTATGGCTTTCTTGAAGTCCTTTATTATGCATAAGATTATGCCTATAATACCAAGAATAAGCAGTGTATAATGTATCATATGAACGGCCGGGAAAATTATATAGTCCCAATTATTTAACGGAAGTCTCTTCCAGTAGAACGAATCCTTCCAAAAGAATATGGTCTTACCTATAGTATACCAATAAGCATACTGCCAAAAATCCTCTTTAAACTTCCTGGTTATTCTTTCTTTTGCAACTCTCACCTCAATATCGTTTTGTTCGATTTCAGTCTTCCCATAAATATAACCCCTTAGGTCATACTTGTCTACCTTATTATATAGGAATGTACCTAAAATCATCGGATTCCCGGTAGATGCAGTAAATGGTATGAATCTGTTAAATTGAGTATAGTTTCTAACCCACCATGGACTCATAACTATAACAAATACAGCACATGTAACAACAGAGTACTTTAATATTTCCCTCGGTTTATACTTATAAAATATCATTGCAACAAATATTACTCCAAACAATAAACTTACGGCAGACTTTAGTAAAGATGCAATAGCCCAAATTATGCCAAATACCACATAATTTTTTATAGTTTTAGACTTCAAAGCTCTTAATGCTATAACTACCATAAGCAATAGCAAAAAGGTGAAGATTGTCTCAGTTAATATATATCCAGTATTCCTTACTGCAGTTGGTTCGAGGGCATATATTAAAGATGCAATTATGCCTATTTTTTTGTTGAAGAAATCACGCCCTAGAACATAAACCAGCCCTACAGAAAGTGTTCCTATTATGGCCTGCAGTACTTGAAAAGCAATTATTCCGTTCATATCAGAACCAAATACGGTAAATACCAGAGCAAGTATCATGGGAAGCACAGGTCCAATAAATGCTGTAGCCTGATCAGGATACTTATAGACAAGTTTTTGTTCTTCTAAGAGAATCATTCCACTTCTTATATACTTGACATCATCATTATCAAACTTGTCCAAATCGCCTAGGAACATATTACTGCCATTTACCATTACAAATGCAACTCTTATTAATAAAGCAGCTATAATAATTCCCCAGACTATATACTTTTGCTTTTTACTGTATTCCATTTTCTCTTCCTCTTTATCGAACGTGTTTATCTAGGTGTCTTCTCCGGTTTTTCTTTCTCTTTTAAAGCGTTTTCTAATAAAGCAACCTCCTGTGCCAGCTTTCTCATTCTAACTGATTGTCTTGATAATGCAACTGTTAAGCTAAAAGTAATTATTATAGTAAAGAATATTGAAATAAGAAATATTGCATTTACAGGTTCTATTATTCCGATTAAACCGGCAATACTGAATGCTATCTCCGGTTTCACGGCAAGAATAATTATACAAATGCCGGATAGTATCCACGTGAATGAATATTTGAGATCTATCATTTCTTTTCTTAACATGTTGACTATTATTCCAGTGAAAAGTAAACTGCTTATTATTAAAAATATCTGTAATTTTGGAATCATTCTTACCAATCCCCTTGTGATAGTCTTCTCTTGTTTGGCTTAACCCTGTCAATGAGAATGGCGAGGGTTACCTTTATCATGTAATATATTGACTTCAGAGCACGAATGGATGAGGTCCCCCCTTTTCTCTCTTCCATTCTTACCGGTACTTCTACAATCCTGAATTTCTCCCTCATCAGCGTCATTATTGACTCAGGTTCAGGGTAGTCCTCCGGGTAAGCAGTGGCAAAGTATTTCATAACCGGTTTATTACATGCCCTGAACCCCGATGTAGTATCACAAATATTTATTCCACTGCACAACTTAAGTAATCTATGGAAATATTTTATACCTAATCTTCTCAAAAAGGTTGATTGAAATCCTTCCTTTTCAATAAACCGGGATCCAATTACCATATCTGCTTGTCCCAGTTCAATCAATCTTATAAGGTCATTCAGGTATTTAGGGTTATGCTGTCCATCTCCGTCTACCTGTACAGCTATATCATAGTTGTTCCTATAAGCAAAAATATAGCCTGTCTGAACAGCTCCTCCGATTCCTAAGTTTATTGGAAGGTTTATAACAGTAATACCATTCTGTTTGCATGTTTCAAAAGTGTTATCAGTTGAACTGTCATTTATAACAACATAGTCAAAATCAGGAGCATGCTGTTTTATACCGTTAACAACATTCCCTATGTTTTTTTCTTCGTTATAAACAGGAATAATAATTAATTTCTTCACGTATTTTCATCTCCCTAAAACTTCTCTTTCCAGGTTTATACCTATTTAATACTAATAACGTATACACCAAAAAATATCTTAAAAGTTATCCTTATCTATTGTTATAAATAATATTCAACCTAATCACATCTTCAATTATATTCATTTTTTAACATAAATTAAACCATAAATATTCTTCTCAATGCACATTTTAGCCCTCTCTTTGGTCTTCTCATCAGTATTTAACGCATTATGCAAAAACTCCGGGTGTTCCTCCAAAAATCTCTTCATGGATTCCTTGGGGTTATCTATATAATTCAAAATCATGGTGTATTGTTGGTCATTTATCAGACCCTGTGATAGCGCTTCCTGGAACAGGCTTTTATCAACATCAACCATAGAGTAAGGAATAATCCCCTTACTTGAAAGCAATTCTTCGCCCCCCTGCTTTCTGTCTACTACAACAACACTCCACTTTATCTCCCCACCCTTGTTTTTTACAGCCGGAATCCATGCCCTTTCATAGCTGGATGCTTCAGTTACCAGATCTGCAATATGAAGCACTTTTGCGCCATTCAGGCTGTCTATCTCTTGAGTCTTATTGTCGTAGGAAATGACTGCTTTAAGGTCTTTATAAATTGTTATATGAGGTTTGTTCAGCAGATGTGCTATGATCAGAGAAAAGAACCAGTCCCTTCTCTCTCCGCCGGAAATACATTCCACTTCACTCAGGTTGATGTTATCTTTAATAAACCGGCACATTGTATCAACAAGTTTCTTAAAAATATTATCCCGGGAATAATTCTTTTGCGTCAATTCAAGTATCCTATCCGGACAGGTAAATATATTATCCTTCTCCCGGTCAATAACAGATAAAAGCTCATTTGCCTTCTCTTCATTTCCATAAAGGAAATGTGTATTTATATAATATGGACCTATTGTTCCTGACGTATACCAAAATAGCTTGTCCTGCGGACATACCCTCAAGGCTTTTGTTTCAAACAACCATGAAACAAGTTTTTCCTTAGCCGTGTTCATACATTCTACCTCCTAATTCAGATTGGGACAAAGGGACAGGTTCCTCGTCCCTCCTACATTCTATCAATTATACTCTTTGATACTCCAGTTATTCTAGATAATTGCCTTATTGTAACACCTTCAATTGCCTTTATTTCTCTAATTATTGCATTTCTTTTACTTTTTTCTAGTTGCTGCAATTCCCTTATGTTTTCAATATCCAACTTCTCAAAATATTTTCTAACCTCATTATCAGTTAATCGGATTTTCTCATCATAATCCAAGCATTTATCCTCATTTTGCTCATTCGAGTGTTCAATGAAAGAACTTATTACTTTTTCCCAATTGATCGAAAATATTTGCTGCACAAAACCAGTATCTACTATTGCAGGCTTACTTATATATTCATTATAGCTACTCCACTTATATTCTTTAATATTTTTGGATAAACCTGCTTTTACTGGGTTTTGATGAATATATCTCAGAACTGTTAATAAGTATCCGTCATCTTCTACTGTTTCACTTTTATATCGTTCTTGGAATAGGTGACCGCATCGCTCATACTTCCAATTGTACCAGTAAACGTAGCTACTACAGATTCTTTTTATTATAGTTGAAATTGGCTCTTCTGTTTCTTTCAACAGTAAGTGAACATGATTATCCATCAAACAATAACCGTATATTTCATATTTACTTTTTGCCTTATAACGTTCTATGGTTTCTAGGAATCTTTCTCTATCTTCATCATCTTCAAAGATAGTTTGCTTATTTATTCCCCTCAGCATTACATGAGATATACCACTTTCGCTCTTTTTTCGTGCATACCTTGGCATATTAATCACCTCGGTATAATTGTACTATATTTTTCGCACCGGGACAAGGTACCTGTCCCCCCTTACTTTGTTCCATATTTTAACAGAAGGCATTCGGAAACGCAACAAGTTAGGTGCCTGGCACTACTTTGATGATTCCACAGGTGTTATGTTATAATAAAGGCTATAGTCAGATGGAACAGCAACTGGATAGATGTTGGATTCTTTGAAGATCGCTGGACAAACAAAAATGCTCGAATGTACTTTTGGCATGACTATTGTAAGCCAATGATTGCAAGGATATTCAAAGAACCCGTATGCAAAATTATACATCCTTGATCGGCTAAATACAATGAGGTGTAAAAAACATTTAAAATAATGAAAGGATTGATTCATATGAAAAGAAAAATTACAGCTTTTGCAGCAATATTTTGTATGATAACTACAATAATATGCTCCAATACAAGTGTTTATGCAACAGATTTAATTAAAGTAGGTGCATCTGTTGAATCAAAATATGCTACAGTAGGTACCTGCAGTCATGGAAATCGTGTCACTGATTTATACGCAGATAGGTTTATTTCTGAGATTACATATGACCCTATATTCGGGGATCCAGTTGCAGAAAAACTTTTTAAGTGGCAGGATGCAGATGCTTGGGAATTGGACATGCTCCATTCCGGCATGAATAATATAGGCTATGCAAATGTTGATGATGTTGATTTTATGGTCTTTGCAGGACACGGATTTTATGACGGATATCACGGTGTACCATATAATTCAATGCATTACTTTACCTTGAATAGCTCAACAGACTTTCACCCTGATAATGGGGATGCAGGTCATGCGTTAGATGCCGCGAATGCAGATTCTCATGAAGTCTGGTGGGGATATGACGGATATAACGTAAATCCTATCACAAAATGGGTAACAACATATAGCTGTAATTTCTTGAACACAGATGGTGATGAATGGGCAACAATAATGCAGGGGGTTCACCTTGTTATGGGATTTGGAAGTGTTATGTACATTGTAGCAGATGAAGGTAAGACTTATGGTAAAAAATTAAGAGAGGGAACAGAAGTAATGACTGCTTTTTTTGATGCTGCAAGACAATATCAACCATTAAATAGTACACCAACCACTGTTAGAGTGCTTGGAGCAGCAATATCCGAACATGATACAATAACAAGTTATAGTGAAAAACCTGAACCAATTGGAAGTGCTGATGAAGATTACTATTACTGGACTATTACAGTTCAGCCACAATAATGAAGGGAGAATTTAACATGAGAAATAAATTAATTGGTCTGTTATCCGGAATTATTTTTATTTGTATAGTAATTACAGGAGTTATCGTGTTCGGTGGTGATGGTAAAATAACGAGAATTGAGTTTCCTACTATCGGTGGGAATTTACCTCATGATGTCAATTTTACCTTATCTCCGGATATAGATTTTTCTGATGATAAACTCAATGTAGATTCGCAAGGCCTTTCTGAAAGGGTATATCCCTTATACCTAAAAGCAAAGAGTAAAGAAGAACAGGTTGAAAGGCTAAAGAAAATTTTTGACTTGTCTACAAGTCAAAGAACTGACATGGGAGAAGTCATAACTTTTCATAACGAAAACTCATCTCTTGATATTAATGAAAACGGTACATTCTCCTATTCTAGAAAAAACATAAATAATTCTAAAGCAATTACTTTATCAGATAAGGACTGCATAAGTATAGCAGAGAAATTTCTAAAAGACAATAAATTACTTCCGAATGGCTTTTTTGAAAATGGCGTTGCGCATGTAACCAAAACATCAGTAAAAGATCCAACAGATGCTACTATAATTAAAAAGGATATATACTTTAACAGAAAGATAGATGGTAAAAAAGTATATGGTGTTTCGCGCATAATTGTGTCTATAGGAGCGGATGCTCAAATTGATTCGGTTTATTCTCTCTATAGGGATATTGATGGAGATCCTGCATCTATTAAAATAAAATCATTTCAAGAAGCTTTTAGCGACTTAAAGCAACTGAAGGGCACTGTTAGGGTAGGAGAAAGTGCAAAGACAGTCACAATTAAGAAAGTTGAATTAGTTTATTGGGAAGATTCTACTCCATACAGTGAACAGAGCCACATACAGCCAGTTTATCACTTCACAGGAGAAGCAATAGATGACCAAGGAAATAAGGATGAAACTTTTGAGGCTTTTATACCAGCTATCCCTGATAGTCTAACATCTGAAAGCAAAAATTCTCATGAAAAATCGATTCCATCAGATAAAAAACCGGTAAAATCACAAAGTAAGCCGAACAATGCAAATATGCCTAAAAAAGGTAACTGATTTTAATATCTAAATGAAAAGAAGTCTCAACATAGAGACTTCCTTTTTTTTGTAGAAATGCTTATACATACTTTTCAATGCTGTTTTACCTTAAGAAAACGATTTGTAGACGCAAAAAGCCGCATTCCAACAATTTTGGGATGTGGCCTTTCTATACCGATTTGTTGCTGTCTACAATGTTTTTGATTGTACCTCGTAAAAAACATAACACCGGGTTATTATCGCAATATGTATACCAATTCAATCTATCTCTTATCGGGTCCTCGCTAACAAACCTTCCAACCTCCGGCATATAATACCTTGCCTGTGCATACATTAACCCGGGTGCATAAACTAAATGTGAAGAAATAATTGTAAAAAAGCTGAAGGATAAACATAAGTTAAGCACTGATCCAACTCCCTAACTCCTATCCTCTTCCCCTCACTTCAAGGGGAAGAGGGATTAGAAGGTCTTCGAAGAGCAACTTTAGAGAATTTACTAAAATTTTCTAAAGTTGCTCTTCGAAGACCAACTTTTGCTCTCCCTTGAAGTGAGGGAGAGATAGAGAGGGAGCTAACTTCAGAGAATTTACTAAAATTTTCTTCACTTAAATTAAATGCACCCCTATAAATTTTAGTAAATTC
>DHFP01000221.1 GCA_002402315.1 Clostridiales bacterium UBA4821 | reverse complement strand
GATCAATTGATTTTTCACCCAACCAATAAAGTGTGTGTCTCAACCAAGATTCTTCTAGCTTTACAGTTCTATCGCAGACTTGATCAATTTCAGTCCGATACTTTAGGTACTCATTTACCAAGCGCCAGTTATTACGGTTGATCATCTATTCTCTTACTCTTAGTGATTATCCTCGCTAATTTTCTGCCACAAAAAGGGCAATTGCTGAGGTAATAAGACAATCTTCCCTTTTGATGTTTTTCTGGAGAAATCATCTTGATTATTTTCTTACATGATAGACAGAATGCTTCATCAGGACCTAGACTTCGTTTTTGATATAGATCCTTTACCCAATCTCTAAATTCTGCCCCATTGATCCAAAGCCTACCTGTTGAATCTTTTTCGTGTGGGCAGCCTAAAGGTATATAAACACGATATACCTGTCTTACTTCAAAGCCAATCTCTCGAGCCAATTCCCCCGGTGTATAAAGCATATCCAGTAACCGCACAAGTTTATTTCTTTGAGTACCGTTTAGCCTGCCTTTTAGAATAATTTCTTCAGCCATCATGCACTTCCCCTAATAGAAGATTGTATCTTGGTCCCCTTCGATTTCTTCCCCTTCGGATCATAGCTTCAATAATTTCAGGAGGTTCTGTATCAATAAGGACACTTAGCGCAGGGGTTACTTGAGTTTCTATCCATTCTGTCAATTTCTCTTTTGAAACTTCTTTTGGTGTTGAAATAATCGCCCAAGCTCTGCTATTACTCTCTATGAATTCGCTCCACCAAGGCATATCAAAATCAATATAATCCCTCAGATGGCCGATCATGATTTCATACCATTTGGTAATATTGGATTCACCAAAGAGATCACTTGCCACTATTTGAGCTCTATCATTCGTTACTTGAAATTCAAGCCGTATATATCCCCGCTTGTTGTAAACTGTGATTTTTCTTTCTGATTTATCAGAACCGAATTCGATAGTATAAGTTCCTATTTCACCATTTTCACGTTCTTCAAAAGGTGATCCATGGAATTTTAGAGTTTTCTTTTTTGCTAGCGATCGGTAATTTTCATTTTCTATTGCTGATTGTACTTCTTGAGGTGTAAACGGAACATTGTCAAATGCTAAATCCAATCTTTTATACTTGTACTGTCCTTCGAAGTTTGCTTGTAAGTAAATATCCAAAGCATGGAAATAATCCCATGGAATATGGTCGCAGGCATTACCCGGTAACTCGATTTGAAAGCATTCAATATCTTGGTTTGAAAAATCAAGATAAAGTTTCACTTCCAGTAGACCTTTGAGGATTGTTTTAAAAAATCGTCCTCCATGTCCTAAATCTTCTAAATCCCCGAAAATATCTCGGAAGAAATTATCATATAAAGCAAAGGCATCTCTCGTTGAACCATGAACTGTAAACGATAGCCAGTGCACTCTGAAATTTATTTCTCCGTTTTCACCATTCATATTTTTATCTCTTTTCTAAAACTCCACCCACCTATCAGTAGAGGTGGGTTATGCTTTCCTTGCTCATCCAATCAAACCTTGTTGCTTGTCGAAAAACCAACCCTCAACGGCACATCCCCACCTTGGGGGTGTGGGTGCCCCTCCGTTATCCTGGTTGGTTTTTTCTTTACTTTCACTCATTTAATTAAGTCCCTTACTTCCCATTTTTAGTCTCTTCGCGCAAGCAGTCCGTCCTCGTCACCTGCGGTCGGTCTGTTGCGCAAATTCACAAAATGATCATCCGATTTTTCTTTAATTCCTAAATTCTCAGCTAGTTGGATCGAACCAATCAGTAAAGCGGCTCTGAAGAATTGCGCTTTTTTCAATCCTGATTTACTCATCCAGGAAAGCATTGATTGCTTTGCTGATATTGGTAAAACAATGTTTACCCGTCCATAATTGCCAGTTTTTCTTATAATAATTTCTTCATTCATAAAAACCTCATCTCTCACTTTTTTCGCCAGCCGCCCGTCCCTCCGGTAGCCTATCACGCTCACGCTCAATATCAAGGCTGCCTGGCTTGTGCCGCTTCGCTCAACAGCCTTGACAATGAGCCTCCGTGAGCGTGAAAAAGTCGGCTGCGGACGGTCGGTTAAGGCTAAGGAGAGAAGCGAAAAAAGTTTGCTTGTAAAGAACAGAAAGTTCATTTGCGTATCTTTTGATACGGGTGTAAGATATATACAGTGATAAATTTACTATACCCGACTGATACGCTAACAATAATAGTATATACGGTAAGCGTATCATTGTCAAGGGATTGATATGAAATTAATAGATAACTTTTTAGAAAAATTATCAGCCGGTGACTTACCTAACAAATTTACTTTGAGTATGGGTGAATTAATTCGTAAAGCTCGAGAAGAAGCAGGATATAGCCAGAGAGAGTTAGCAGAGCGAATTTATAGGAGGCAGGCAGCCCTTTCTGATATTGAAAATGGAAAAATGGAACCTAACGCAAGCACCCTGGTTTATTTAGCTTTTAACCTAAAAAAGCCAATATCTTATTTTTTCCCTAAGCAATACAAACCAGAAATTGATATTTCCGAGTTATCTACTCTTGAAAATGAAATCCTTATTTACTTAAAACAACTTGATGAAAGGGACCTTATTAAAATTCTTGCCCAAGTAAAAGTTTTATCAAAACTGGACTAATCAGATATTGGGTTGTTATCTAAAAAATAAATATCTGCTTTGAGATTCAATTGAGTTTTTGAGTATATGGGGAGACGTTGATGAGTTATGAAAATATTTATGATGAGAGATTTGGATGGCGTCAAGATGAATATATCTCTAATTTTAATGAATTAGCTGGAATAACAAATAAGCAAAGCCTAAATCCATTAAAATTATATCGTTGTTTATTTACTCCTTATGCTCAAAGTCATTTAGATAGTTTAAGTTATTCTGTTTTATTGCTAACTTATGAATCCACAATTTGTTACACTTATGGAATATTTCAATCTTGTATTATCACATGTGGTGTAATTGTGGAAAGAATACTGCGATATGAATACTTACAAAAAAACCAAGATATGCCTGACGATAGCAATTGGACACTTGGTAGATTAATTTATAATATAAACTGGTCAAATACACGGATAAATGACAAAATTTTGGATTTAGCAAAAGTTGTCAAAGTCAATAGAGATGATCGTGCGCACGCAAATCTAGAACAGAAAGATCCTGATGCCGCAAATTATGGTGGAAATAGAGGAGTTACTGTTGTTGATTCTAATAAATATGTGATTGAACCATACAGAGGAGAAGCAAAATTATGTATGGAGTCAATATTTAAAATATTAGATCAGCTATATTCTCTTAATCAAGAATAATGATCTTTATTAGCCTTAATGGAATTATACTTTTATCCACTTGGTATCGATAATAGTAATTATCAACAACAATAAAATAGAAGAGGTCAAAATTGATAACCACCAACGTAATTCAAAGAGTTTTTAAATTTATGAACAATAGCCTGACCGGGACAATTTTTACATTAGAAATTGATAAAAAGCAATACATAATTACTGCAAAACATCTTGTAAATAATATTACAAATTCATCTATAGCTAAGATTTATTATGAAAAACAGTGGAAAGAAATAAACTTAAGTCTAGTTGGCCACAGCCCAGCTGATATTGATATCAGTGTCCTTGCAACAGACATTCAATTAACTCCCCCTAAATTGCCTTGTGAACCATCTACTAAGGGTATTATCTTTGGCCAAGATGTTTACTTTTTAGGGTTTCCATATGATATTATACCTGATGGGGGGCCTATGAATAGAGGGTATCCATTTCCGTTTATAAAAAAAGCTATCTTGTCTGCCATTCTTGTTAAAAATAATTACGAAGTTCTTTACCTTGATGGACATAATAACCCCGGATTTTCTGGTGGGCCCGTCGTGTACAAATCCCCAAATAATAATAGATTTCAGATATGTGGAGTAGTATCAGGATATCGTATTCAGGAACAGCCTGGGTTTGCCTCTGGGAGTCCATTAAATATCTATTTTCGAGAGAACACCGGAATTATTATCAGTCATGGAATTAATTCTGCTATTGATATAATTCACAATAATCCTATAGGTTTCCAATTGGAAGATTGAAATAATTCTTTTGTATCCATATAGGAATATCGTTTTTATCCGCTTGGTTGAAGGTTCGAATC
>DHFP01000044.1 GCA_002402315.1 Clostridiales bacterium UBA4821 | reverse complement strand
CCGAATATCGGTTGGAGTAGATCAGTTGGCTTAAATATTGGTATTTCGGTTGTACTTGGGTTTCCGGGAGGTTTAAGTGCTCAGGCGGGTATTGGGTATAGTTTTGGTTCCAGTGATGCTTATGGTTATGTGGGCGCCACAGCTGCTATGAATACGGTTTATGCATCTTATTCGCTAACCAGTGGGGGCAATGTAGGTTATACAGCTGGATCTTCGCCTTTTTCAGGCTTACCAATAAGCACGAATTTCGGAACAGTTGGGGTGAATTATAATATTTCCCATAATAGTTGGAGTGGAAATGTGTCGGCATGGAATGTTGATCAATCTGGCTGGAATTTTAACCCCAGTGTATCAGCAATGATTTTCCCTGAATATACTACTAATTTTGTACGGAGAGGAAAATTTATAAGCAATGACAAGATGTTAATTAATTTCGTTTCAGCAGGTGATTATCAAGGAGCATTGGATTATTTTGGGTTTGAGGGTAAGTATAACCCTAATCCCAAATGTAAATACTATGAAAGCGAAGACTATTTTGGAAAAACAAACATGAAAACAGGTGAAATTTCGTTTGGGAAAAATGCATTTAAGGATTATGCCACATTATATGCCACCTACATGAAAGAATTTTATCATTATCAGAAAGTAAGAAAAGGATTACCTATTGCTGAATTGCCAGAGGAATTTCAAGGAATAGGAATGGATTATTTTCTGGAAGAGATTTATGGTTATATATATTCTTACAAAAATCAAGGATTATATTTAGGTAATAGTCTCCCATTTTATGGCGTGGCATATTATCAATCACAACTAAAAGGTTTTGGCATTTCCTATCCTATTTATCCAACTAAATTTAAATGGATTTATAAAATTCCAAGAAAATGGTAAGAGTTTATTTGTTGCTTATTGTTGTTTGCTTTGCTTGTCCTTTACTACACGGACAAACAAAGGATACTATTAAAGATTTTATGATTATTACTTACATTGATGAGCCTCCAATCTTTAATGGTGAGTTAAAAGATTTTATTGAGAAAAACTTAAAATACCCGACTTGTGCACCTGGGGACTCAATTGAAGGTAAAGTAATAATATCCTATTGGATTGATACTAATGGTGTTACCATTAACCATGAAGTAATAAGAGGATTAACAAAAAATTTTGATGAAGAAGCATTAAGAGTGACTAAATTAATACGCTATGAAAAACCTGCAATGCAAGGTGATAAACCCATAATGGTGAGATTTGTTGTTCCTGTTGAATTTAAGCGGAATAGAAAAAAGTAAGCAATACTTTTAAAATCTATTATAAATCAGTTATTTATATTTCTCCTCATTTGTCTAAGGCTATCTGCACCAGCCGAATCCATCCCTTCGAGCACTGCCCGATAAATATGGCTAATTGTACTTTTTAATGCTAAGCCAAACCGCATAACTACTGAATAGGTAGTTTTTTACTTAACCATTTTTTTGTTTTTTTCAGCCAAACATAGTACATTTGTGTAGCGTTCTTTGATTTCGCTACCGGCATTAAGGCCATGCAACAGCAAGCACCAGCCATTTGTTGGTCTGCTTTCCCCCTCGGGTTCCCTCATCCAGAAACTCAGCTACGACCCCTGGGGCAACCTGCGCAACCCCAAAAACTATAGCCAACCTTTCAGCGGCACACCCCTTTTAAGGCGTGGTTATACAGGGCATGAGATGCTGCCTGAATTTGGGTTGATAAACATGAACGGCCGTTTCTANNTCGGCCGCTTCCTCTCACCCGATAACTACGTACAAGCACCTGACTTTACCCAGAACTTTAACAGGTATAGCTACTGCCTGAATAACCCGCTGGTATATATGAATCCTTCGGGAGAGATTGTTTGGTTTGTACCAATTATAATAGGAGCAGTGATTGGAGCTACTTCTGGGGCAATAATGGCTGACCAAGTAGGAGCGCAAGGTTTTGGAGAATGGGCAGCGTATGTTGGTGGTGGTGCATTAATTGGCGGGCTGTCGGGAGGAGCAGCAGCCGGGGTAAGCGCCTTGGGAGCTGTCGGAGGTGCAGGCTTTAGCGGGATGGCTACCGGATGGGATGGCAATGCAATGCTAACAGGAGCTGTAAACGGAGCAATAGCTGGTTTTATTGGTGGTGGTATTGGTTCTGCAATTGGTGGTGGCTGGGGAGCTTTGGCCGGTGGTGCAGCTTCAAATCTTACAAGTCAGTTGTTATATAATGACGGTGATTTTAGTAGTGTCAATTGGGCATCTGTAGGCATTAGTGGTGCAACTTCATTTGGTTTATATCATGGAACGCAGTATATGCAATACAGAGCAATGGATGGAAAGCTTGGTCAAATGAATGTTACATATAGACAGTTTTCTAAAATCAATACTGCATGCCAGAGGTCCAGATTTTGGCACAAAGAATATGGAGTAGTTTTAAATAGGAATGGGTCTGCAAAATTTGTCTCTAGAGCTGACCGACATAAATTTGATGTTACATTAAGGCTGAATCCAAGAAATGGAGATTTTGCAACCGCTCATACCCATTGGGCAAAAGAAGGTGTTGATTTAGGTGGTGGCGTATTTACTGTCGGAGGACACCATTCTCCTGGTGATTTAATTAACATACCTGGTTATTCTTTGGTTGTCGGTAGGACCACCTCTACATATTCTATAGGTGGTACAGGTGCGTATAATTATATAACCCCTGACCCATTTATAAGGTTTTTTATGTTCCCATGGAATTGGTAAATAATTATTAGATATGAAAAAACTAAGTTTAATGTTTATTCTGTTTCCATCGGTTATTTTTTTTGCTCAAGCCCAAATGATAGAATGGAATGATACCTTGTATTTAAACTACTATATTGCTGCGGGCGAGTTTGGAGGAAGTAATGAAGGAATAATAATTTATGTCAAGAATAATGTGTTGAATGCTGTAAGTATAAGATACAGAAATTCTTCCACATCTTTTATTTTAAGTGCCCTTACTGATTTTGATAAAAAAAATAACAAAAATCACATAACTTTCAATTCAGAATCGAAATGGGATTTATATATAAGACAACGAGATTCTTTATTTACAAATGCTCTTATTGATTTTTACAAGAAAAATATAAATGATTATACAATTTTAAAGCCAGAATGGGTTTTAAGTAAAGAGCAATGTGATTATATCGCTAAAACAATGGATGAAATAAAGACACGATTCGTTGAAGAAAATGTGTACAGCAATGCAAGTGAACATTATGCAATATTAACGAAGAACGAAAGTTATGTTTACGTTGATAGAACCGGAAATTGGAATAAATTTTTAGAGATAAAGAAAGTTTTAGGAATAGAACAGTAGCCTAAGAAACTTTAAATGTAAAAAGCCTCGGAGTTTCCGGGGCTTTTTACATTACAGGGCAGCAATATTTTTCCTGTTTTCAGCGTTGCAACACCCTAAAAATTTCTTTGGACAATATTGTAAAGTTCCTGTTGCCCTCTCTCGGCGAAGTCTCCGGTTTCATTGCATATAAATGAAGGATTGCCTTCGGCGAGCCCCCGCTCGGCGTAGTTTTGCGCGTTAGGATTTGCGCGTTGGGTAACTACGCCGTATATAAGTAGCGGTCTCTGACCGCGTAAAACTTCCTGGATAAGTAACTTGTTTCTTAACCATTTTTGGTTTTTCATTCAAACATAGTACATTTGTGTAGCGTTCTTTGATTACGCTGCCGACATTAAGGTGAAGCAGCAGCAAGCACCCGCCATCTGTTAGTTTGCTCTCCCCCTCGGGTTCCCTTATCCAGAAGCTCAGCTACGATGCCT
>DHFP01000159.1 GCA_002402315.1 Clostridiales bacterium UBA4821 | reverse complement strand
TTTTGCTTCATGAATTCGCCGTATTAAATCAATTAATGGTGTTAACATGCATTTGCCCTATATTTGTAAATATTAATGCCATCTTGAGTTATGGAATTCCATAGCTCAAGATGGCATTAAGGAATGACGTAAAAAATATCAAAACAAATTCTTTATCTGATAGGTTATCTCCTTGCCTTTTACGGTCATGAGTATATATTTTGACTGGTCAAGGTAGGTTGGAACATCCGGTGCATTTTGAGCTATGCCTGCGGTTGAGGCATTTCGGGTACCTCTCTCAATTGACACACGGCTGTCATTACCTCCTGAGATTACCCAGACATTTCTCTTTGTCTTCTTGCGATAGTCAGTGATTATACTTTGGAATAACTCAGCTTCGTATGGGTCGGAGGAGTCATTTTTGCTTACTATCTGGGGAAGGAGTATAAATACATTATCGGTTTTCACCTTATCCATTTCCGAGGCAAACCATTTCCACTGCTTGTAATCTGTCTTTCTAATACTGCCCTTTGAATTATCAAGGGAAATAAAGGTGCTGTTCTTATAGGTGTAGGTTGAATTTCCATTCATAGAAGTAACTACCGGTTTTTTTACAGATTTATAGAACTCATTATTTATACTGCCTGCTAATGCAGAAAGTTCAACCTTATTATTCATATACTCAGTTAATTTTTGCATATATATCTTATCTAAGAGCGTTTTTGTAGGCCCAATCTTACCAACTACTGCAAACTGGAAAGATTCTGCATTACTCTTGAAAGTGACTTCTTTTTCTGCGGAGTCCAGCAGGGTTATGTTTGCCGGTATATCAGACGGATTTAGCTGTTCAACGGTTTTTGAATACAATGTTATATCGTCAATATAAATCTCACCCAATGATTTGATGGACGGTTCAATCTGCACGGTATACATCCTGCTTAGCTGTAACGGCCTTGGCAGGTCTTCATCCAATGGCATCTTGATGAATTTCCAGCCTGTCCATGACAGATCCCTTGATATATCAATCAAATGGGTTGACCCATTGGAATCAATCAGTTGAGCCTTAAGCCAGTCGGATTTTGGTGATGGGTTATATATCCAAAGACCGATATCAGTAGTATTCTCATCTATATTAATTGACTTTTCAGGGAAAGCCATATAAGCCGCCCGGGTTTTATCTGTTGTGGTAAAGTCATATGAAAGTTTGTATGATGCAGAGCCCGAATGTTTTTGTTCGGAGGACACGGCTGCTTCTCCAATTACTTCAGAAGGATAACTCTTAAAGGTTACTACCGGTTCTTCGCAAGGCTGAATGACAAAGGCTGCTTCACCTGATACTGAAATACCTGCAAATGCAGTTACCTGATCCAACGAACAGGAGACTATGGCATTACCCTTGCGTTCAGCTGTGAAAGTGTTGTCTGCAAAAGAGACAATATCATTTGTCAGTGTCCATTTTAAGCTTGATGGGTCAATGACAGCATAATAACCATTCTTGTTTTTTCCCTTTATTGAGAAATTAACATGTTTCCCTACAGAGGTTTTTATTACTCTAGGGGACATACTTATTTCAACAGGCGGACTCAAAATGCTGACCGGTATGCTATTTGTAATACTTCCAACTGATGCAGTTACAGTGCCTTCTCCAACCTCCTGAGCAGTTAATATATTATTTTCGAAACTGCCTTTGATACCGGAGAGCTTCCAGGATACCTGTGCAGGATCAAGCTGAACAGGATTATAATACTCATCATAACCCCTGACCATGAACTTACGCTTTGTAACAGCAAATATATTTGTGTCAATTGTATCTATTATCAAACCATTAAGGGTTCCCTGGGGTGCTGTAGTGAATACGCCAAGAGAATCTATTACTTTACGCAAACCGGAATCTGATGGTGAGTTTACTACTCCAATATTTGTTGAAGCTGGCAATCTTTCAACCAGGGTTGTTGAACCGCCGCCGTCAAAGTTGATGGCATTGGATGCGCCAATTTCCAGCATAATATTTGCCAATCCATCTAAGGTAACACCCTGGCTGAGGGTTTGGCGGCCATCAACTGTAACCATGTAAAGGTATTTATTGTTCCCGGATGTTCCAATTGCTGACCGGGGGTGAAGTCCGGATATGTTGTGAGTGAGCGGTACTGTATGACCGTCTTTTATAAGTAAGGCACCTCCGCCAATTGCAAAATCCTGGCTGCCCAAATCCGGAGTTGTATGAATGTCTAACTGTACAGAGTCACCAACATGGAATGTATCAACAATAGACTTTGCGCCTTCTAATCTTGCACTTACCACGTAACCATTATCAGGAATCTCTACCGGCGGAAGACCCGAGCGGATTTCTGTAACAGCACCATTATTTACAACCATTTCTACCATATCAGGGAACTTCTCGCTGGAGCCAATAGAGTACTTATTCCAGAACTTATTATAGATTATCGGATATTTATAGTGGTTTGAAATCTTATTGATATCTCCAATTTTGATCTGGCTCCCGTTTGGAGCAGTCAGAGTGATGGTTTGGGCAACATACGAATACAGAATATTTTTAAGGTTGTCCATGGAAAAACTAGCGAACTTACCCCCTTCATAGTGTGGTGTACTGACAATACTACCTGACTTCATGTTAAAGCCAATTGGATAGCCACTGCTATCAGTCCTGTTTGGGTTTGAAAATTTGTCGAAGAAGTCCGCGTTTATTGCAGCAACGGCACCTGATGATTCAGCCATGGTTTTAACATTAGCCAGGGTACTGATACCTTCCGGAGAAGTGAGCAAGTCCAGCTTAATATAAGGATTGGTTAGGTCTACTTTCATTATGTTTATGTTTAACCAGCCTGAAGTCAGGAAACGCTTAATCTTTTCATGAGTTACACCCGAGGTAATAACTTCTGAAGAACGTTCCTCCCAAATTATTTCATCAGATGAAACTGCATAGGCTAGCGGAGTCAAATATGTGGTTAGAATAAATACCACCAGTATTAAAATCGAAATCTTTCTATGTAATTTTGGGTACATTTTATCTTAACCTCCTCAAATTTTCCACTCCGGCAGAGACCTTTGTATGGCACCAAATACCCTATCCTTGATGAACGGATTGTGTTTGCCAAGGTAGGTAACCGGGGAGAAAGTATTTATTCTGCCCTCATAGAATAAGCTCAGGAAGAAGGTTTTTAGCCTTGCTAATGCAACCAATAAGGTGTGAGGCTGTCTTTTCCTCCCGATAATCCAACGGCAATCTTGTCTCCATCCTGTATCATATTATAATCCGTAATTGCCCTTCTCATACGGCCTAAGATTTTTTTCATGTTTGTTTCCGTATCATATATGAATTTTTGTAGGGACAGGTTGATAACCTGCCCGTCCTAATTATAATTTAAGTTAGTCCCATAAACAAGTTTATAGATAAGTTGTAATCTATTTTTAACCCTTGTAAGAGAGTTATATACCTGATGCTTGCATGAAATAGTCTTTGAATAATCAAGATATAATGAGATATTAGGGTATATTTTAGATATTTGGTTATTTTAGAGTATTGAGTTTTACAATTAATGCTGTTAATATATATAAGCGATTCTTTTTCGGGGTGTAGCGCAGATTGGTAGCGTACGTGGTTTGGGACCATGGGGTCGCAGGTTCAAGTCCTGTCACCCCGACCATGAATTGCAAGGGTTCTAGGGTTTTGGCTCTGGAACTTTTTGCTTTTCAAAATTATAAAATTAGGGACGGTTCTTTACTTTACAAATATTAACATATCGGGTATTATAAATATGGAGGTGGGGAAAATGCCCAGAGTCGCAAGGTTAAAAGGGATTAACAGTACCTATCACATCATTATGAGAGGGAATGAGAGAAAGAATATATTTATAGGAGATGAAGATAGGAGTCGTTTTCTAGAAACGCTAATCCGGATGCGGGAGAAATATAACTATATAATAGACGCATACTGCTTGATGGACAACCACATACATATGATAATTGTTGATAATGGGAATGATATTTCAACAATTATGAAGAGTATAAATATTAGCTATGCATATTACTTTAATAGATATTGCAAGCGTGTAGGACATTTATTCCAAGACCGTTTCATAAGTGAAGCAATAACAGATGACAATTACCTTTTGACTGTTAGTGCATATATTCATAACAATCCAGTAAAAGCAGGTATAGTAAGAAACCCTGAAGATTACAGGTGGAGTAGTATAGGCGAATACTTAGAAATCAAAGCAAATAGAAACATTGCAGAACCAGATAGGATACTGGGGTGCTTTTCCGTTTCACGTAAGAAGGCTATATCTGAATATTACCAGTATGTGAGAAAGGTTGAAAAGAACGAAAAAGTATTTCTTGATATAGAGGAAGACCAATTACAGGTAAAGAGACAGACAGGGGAATTTATTGAGACGTTTGAGGAAGGCGAAAGAAGGGTTAGTGAAATACTTGAGGAACGCGGACTAATCATTGATAATCTTAAGCGAGATAAGTGTTTAAGGAAAGAAATTATGGAAATGCTTAGAGAAAATTCTTCTTTGACCCTAGTAGAAATCGGTAAATTGTGTGGTGGATATGCAGAGTCAACAGTGAGTCTCATATTAAAAGGTATAAAGTAAAGAACCGTCACCAACTTTGCCAACTTTGAGAAGGGTATTAAAGCCTAAGCTGCTTGCAATATTTATCGGGATAATGGCAGTTACAATAATCTTTATAGGATATATGTTTAATATAATCCTATAAAAAAAGTATTTGCTAGGGGGCAAAGCAATGTATGGTACTAAGGTCAATAGGATATTAAAGTACATTTTTATACTGCTTATAATGCATACGGTAATACTTGTTACTCCGGTTTTTCAAAAAACGTCAATATGTTCTCAGACTGAGAGTATTGCTGCCGAATCCATAGGCAAGCCAAGTCAGGAAAACAAAACTATAATTTATTTGTTTTGGGGTGAGGGGTGCCATTCCTGTGAAGAAATAAAGCCGTTTCTTGAAGAAATGAAAGTCAAATACCCCGGATTGGAGGTTAAGGATTATGAGATATTCAATAGCAAGGAAAATAAAGAGTTATTATTAAAAAT
The DNA here is from genome assembly GCA_002402315.1 of Clostridiales bacterium UBA4821. Classification (GTDB taxonomy): domain Bacteria; phylum Bacillota; class Clostridia; order Acetivibrionales; family UBA4821; genus UBA4821. The sequence goes on along the minus strand of DHFP01000159.1, from coordinate 1,231 downwards.
GCTGGATGAGCATAACTCAAGATTTTCCGGAGTTCCTGTGACATTTATTGGTGATAAGAAGTTTCAAGGATTCCGAGAGACAGTAAAGGAGGAACTGGAAGGAGCTATAAACATATGTATGGCTGAAGGGTGCATTGATCCTGTCAGTAAAATAGTATTTGAATCAAGTGATGAACCCAAGACGTCGGAACCTGTAGAAGATGAAAATAAGGAAGAAAAAATAAAGGATGATGAACCACGGAATACTACCCAACGTAACAATGCAGGTTCAGAATCTGTTTTAGAAGCGCAACCTGGGATTGATAGCAAAGAACAATCTTCTAAATCGGGTATTGATATAAATCAAAAATCTGGTGATAATAAACAAAAAAGCCAGGATGACAGCACACTTTTCGAAATACCTATACTTGGCAGAATGGACGCTGCAAAGCTTTCAATTCCTTTAGTGACAGTATTATTAGCCGGAGTCGACAGTTTTAATCCGTGTGCCTTCTTTGTACTATTTTCTCTTTTGGGTCTATTGGTTCACGCAAGGTCAAGAAGAAAGATGTTACTGATAGGAAGCATTTTTGTATTCTTTTCAGGTTTCATATACTTCATGTTTATGGCTGCGTGGTTAAATCTCTTTCTTGTATTAGGACATATTAAAACAATAACACTGATTGCGGGTATAGTTTCTGTGTTGATTGCAGTAATAAATATCAAGGATTTTTTCTTCTTTAAGAAAGGGATATCTCTAACAATACCTGACCATGCCAAACCAAAGCTTTTTGACAGGATGAGAAAACTGATTAAATCTACTTCGCTGCCGACTATAGTTTTAGGTACTATAATCCTGGCAGTTGTAGCTAACTCTTATGAGCTTCTTTGTACGGCAGGATTTCCAATGGTGTTTACGAGGGCGCTTACTTTAAACAACCTGCCTTCTTTTACGTATTACATGTATCTGGCACTTTATAATTTTATCTATATTATTCCACTGGCAGTAATTGTATTAGTATTCACTATTACACTCGGAAAAAGAAATATATCGGAATGGCAGGGGAGAGTGCTTAAATTTGTATCAGGAGCTATGATGATGGGGTTGGGGTTGATTTTAATAGTAGACCCGTCAATACTGAATAATTTGATAATTTCTTTTGGAATATTTTTTAGTACTATAGCAAGTTCATTGGTTATTTCGTTTTTAATGAAAAATAAATTAACGAAAACTCGTGATTAAAAATCATAG
>DHFP01000093.1 GCA_002402315.1 Clostridiales bacterium UBA4821 | reverse complement strand
TTTCCATATCAAGCCTTATCTTGAACAAGAGGTTTGATAACCGGTCTTCAAGCTTTGCAATCCTCTTTTCTATAGGCATCAGGATATTTGCAAAGATGTATTCATCATCCTCGCCTTTTTGCTTTCTGATATAATCTTTTACTGCTATTTCAAGCTGGTGGGAAATGGAGTCATTCTTTATCTTGGTTGCAATTTCAGTCAGTTCTTTATAAAGTGAATTTTCAATTATAACCGTTCTTCTTTCCCTCATGAATTTGCCCCCCCAAAAATAGCTTGTATTAGATTTTATGAATGGGTTACAGGTTATATGCTTTCTGCACTAATTTTTTGATTTGCTTAATTCATCATTAAGTGACTTAATATAATAATCCCCATTGCTAAACGGTATTCTTTCTTTCTATAAAAATTTTAAATAAATAATTTTTTCGTCTTGTCGAAATTTCAGAAATTATATATAATATTATAATAGTAATTTGTAAATCTTGAAGTTGTGAATACCTTGGTGATAGCTAAGAGTGGAGTTACATTTACCCCATTTCGATTTTATTTCAAAATAAAAACAGACGTTAAAAGGAGGGTTAGAACATGTCCACAAATCTCCCAGGAAATGAGTGTGAGGGTAAAACCTGTCTTGTTGAAGTAAAAGACGGCGGATTAGCACTGCGTCAGCACATGTTCCAAAAGGGCATGGCAAAGTTAGAAAGTTTGGTTGCATTAGAAAATGTCAAAAAACAGATTTATAATCTGGTTTGCCGATTGACAGTTGAAAGGCAAGCAAATGTTTTAGGTATTAAAAAAGCAGATGTTCCTTCTCATCACATGGTTTTTATGGGAAATCCCGGCGTCGGAAAAACCGAAACAGCTCGCTGTATCCCTGAAATTTTTTTTGGGATAGGCATTACTAAAAGCCCGAGTTTTATTGAGGCAAATAGGGGCGACCTTGTCGGAGAATTTATCGGCCATACTGAAAAAAAGACCCGGGAACTAGTGGAAAAAGCAGTTAGCAGTGGAGGCGTCCTATTTGTTGATGAATTCCACCAGTTGGGCGCTGATGATAGTTCAAGAGATTTCGGGAAGAAAAGCATAGGTATTTTTGTTTCATCTCTTGAAAACTATCGGGATAAATTCGTATGTATTGTCGCGGGGTACCCAGAGGAAATGAGAAAAACAATATCGTCCGATCCTGGGCTGCAAAGCAGATTTTCTACTTATATAAACTTCCCGAGTTATACTACAGAGGAAATGCTTCAGATTTTCGAGTTCTATTGCAATAAAAATAATCATTTTATTGAGGAACTTGAAAATACCCAAATCGGTCAAAGCAAGAGGGATCTTATCAAACATGGTATAACTACTTTGGTAAATGAATTTAAAGAAATCGGCAATGGACGTGCAATAAGAAAATTATTTGAGAAAGCTGAGCAGATACAATCCATTAGGTTGTATAAAAAGTACTTCCTGGATGGCTTAAACTGCGTATCAAACGAGAAATTTCTCTATGATTATGCGGTCTTTGATGTTGAAGACATACGCCTTGCGTTGTTGGAGTTGCGTTCCGAACTACTGCAGATGCAGGAGGCTAAGGAAGGCAAGACTATGGGATTTAAATTTGATAACTAACAGTGTCTGAAGTTAGGTTCTCTATTCAATAGAGGACCTACTTCTTTTTGTTATGCCAAAGTAAATAATTTAATTTTGTAGTAATACTAAAGGATAGCACAATATAAAGGTTTTGTGGTAGTAGTCATACTACCTTTATTTCTGTGCCGACAGGAACAGGAATATTTTCTTCACCACCCACACGTAAATACGTCTTTTCAGCTTAAATGTTTGTCCTTAAGGGTAATACTTTAAAAGACTTTGATATTGGGATTTTGTGGTTTTGGAGTAATATTAAGTGACACTTCAGTAATACTGAGTGCAAAATTCAGTAATACTTCTGATGACCGGAATATAAGGATTTGTGCCCAATGGAGTAATACGATTTTCTTTGGAAGTAATACTTGCATTCTGCTTCATTTAAGGCTTTCCACGGAAAGTATTACTTAAAAGTAATATTACGGTAATACGTTGAAATGCTTTGATATAAGGGTTTTGAAGGATGACGGTAATACTGGTGTTTAAAAGAGTAATACTAAAGGGTTTACAAGGTAAATTCATCAGAATTTTTTTTGCACATCCTTTGATACCTCTCACTTAAATTCTCAAGTCTCGCATTATATGGTTACCGGACAGTTTATTGTTGAAGCACATGCAATCACATGAATAATAAAACATTCAATAATCCCTATGCTTAATAAAGCCTTGTATTCCAATTTAGCCCCTGTAGCATTTCGCTTAACGAAAAATATTATGCTTGCATTTTAGCTAACAATCGTACTTTTTCATTTACGTACTTCCTTGATACTTCATCAGTTGTTTTGCCCGCATCAGTGGATTGTTCATAATCAACACGCAGTTTATCAAGCAGAAAACGATGTCGCAGATTAAACCCAGTGAAAATATCATCCCAACTCATGGCATAAACTTCACAATTACCAACAACATCAACCAAACATTTTTTACCCTGCTTTTCAAAATTCGGATACTTAAGTTTAACCTCGTCATTAACAGATTTGCACACTGCAATAAAACGCCATGTACGATCTGCACTCTGAAACCGAGGTTCCTTATGGATTATATGCGCGTATCGGTCTATCTGGTTGAATACATCTAATGACAACGATACAGATGGAGCTTTAAGTTCCACAATAAGTCCTTCATGCTGTGCCATCTCAGTCATTCTACTTGAATAAAGGAAAATATCCATTCGCTGAGTCAAATCCTTTTCTTCCAAGCTCAATTCATCGGTTCCCGCATACCTTAGCATTTGCTCATACTGTTCAAGCGATGTGCGAATCGTTCGGTCTGCAGTTACAAGACTATATTGCTCACCAAATAGCCAATAATGCTGTTCAATAATTTTTTGAATATGATCTCGTTCATTAGCAAATTTAGAGTATTCGTATACAATGCTCTTTAGCTCAGTTATAACGTCATACCTACGTTGAACGAGGTTGATAACATCTTTGATCATCATTTTAAAAAAGCGGTGGCTCATCATCCAGTGAGGCTATCTGAATTTTTGAAAAATATGTTGATTGAACAAATACCGCATGATAGAAATCAGCAGTGTTGCGGTTATATGAAGTATTCAGGCATTGTTTTAGAGAGCCAGCATTGTCCATAAAATAGATTTTTGAGCTGTTAGCTACTTTACTTTTCCACACAATAACGCTTACTGTAAATTGTTTACTATCGATAACAACTTTAGTTTCAGAACTTAATTCATTATCAATGTATTCAGAATAGTTTAAGTCACTCCCACAATACTTGAGTGTAAGACTTTTTTCACGATTCAAATACAGAAACCATGCAAATTCTTCAAGTAGTTTAGCTTTCATTGAAGAATATACGAATATATCCGAATCCTCGTTATTATAAACAGGTAAAGTCACAGATGTTCCTAGCGGTTCATCACAAACAATTGGCTCTGAAGTTTCAAACCCCGTTCTAGTAGCAGAGTCCAAATGGATAGTATACTTCCTATGAGTTCCTTCGTCGTTAAAAACAGTTTCCCAATTGGCGCATGAAGTGAAAGCCAGATATGAAAAGCGACCCTTTCCTTTATTTGCCTGTGACCTGATTTTTATGCTTGTGACTGCTTTGGTTGACGACAGGAATGCACCAAACGTATCGGGTAGCGTACTGTATGGAATACCTGTACCGTTATCGCTTATTCTAATTGCCATAGCATCGGAAAGTTCAGTACCAATTTGCTCAACAGTTACTATCGTGGCATCTGCTTCAAAACTGTTTTGTATGTATTCACAGATTGCTTCTGCTCTATCTTTAGTGATGCCAGCAAGGTCAAAACTATTTTCCTTTACATTAACGCTCCAATTCATGTAAACACCTCCACATATTATATGAGAAACCTTCGGATTTAGGGATAATCGGAAATTTATGATACCTGTATAAAGTTATTCCTTTTGTTATTTGTCAGGCCTAATACAAATACGCAATATTATACTTAGGGTAAAGCGGTATGAAAACATTTGTCAAAGTAAATAAAGGTAATATCATCTAATATAAGGATGGTTGCCTCTTTGCCCTTCTAATTCTGCTGAACTTTTCGTTTCGAATTTGCTATGTATGTGGTCTGAGAAAAAGGACCTTTGTAAGCTTCTTCATCCAAAAAGCCAAGAATTATTTTAACCTTTTCTTTATCGGATGGAATAACAACCTTTTTATCGTCAACTGTAATTTCTATCCCTGCGGCTTTTGCCAATGACTTTATCTTGGAAGCTGTATAATTTTCAAGAACACCTGAATCATTAATCATTGCAATTTTTCTGCGTATCCACGAATTGGCCATACTTTGAAAATCAGTAGGATTTTCGATGCTTAATTTATCATTAGCAGAAAAACTTTGTACTTCCTGGTCAGTAGCAGAGCGGTAATATTCGCTCAAATCGAAAACTTGCCTAGCAAAAAAATAGGAAACAAACTGCAATTCACCATCCGAAAAATAGCAATCTACGGTATCAGAAATGCTAATACCAAACCTTTTCTCCTGAAAGAATGTGTCGTTTTCAAAAAATAGATTATACCATTTAGTAGATATATATTGGTCTTTCCTGAAACGTTGAAAAGCTACTGTAAATTTTTCAGCTTCCCCAATCTCCTCGCGCTGTCCTACAAAAATAGCTCTAATCTCTGGAAATTCCTCATCGACCCTTTGGTATGCTGCAACTTCCATAGGATCACGGACGGCATCTTTAATATCATCCTGCAATTGAAAATTTTCTATTGCAAGAAATTCGTCTTCATGCGGTTTATAACTTCCATCAAACATGACTTTTCCTTTGTCTGCAATTAAATCTTCAACTGCGTTCGAAAAAGTACTACAAATCGCTACTTGTGTTTCTGCTTTCAATTCCAATTTGCAAACCTCGACTGCTTTATTTACTACTTTTAAAATCATGACAGAACTATTTTCAAACATGCTTAACCCCTCTCCGTATCCAAAAGTAGATACTCGAATATCCGCTGGACAGATTTTAAATGTTTTGAATTCCTTAGTGATCTTTTGCTAATTAAAATATAGTCTGAAATTCCATTCTCGGCGCTTATAGAATAAAAATGATAACCACAAACAAATAACAAGGAATTAGGAATCGCCGAATTAACAAAAGGTAATATTAGGATTAAACCGAAAGCGATAATTGTGCTAACCTTTAGATCAAAATCCTCAAGAGCAATACTCGCAAAGGGCACAAGGTACGCAATAATATAAGCTATAACCCAACCATCATTCGGAGATATACTAGTTGTTCTTATAGTGATAGATGCAATATGCAGTTTCCCATAAGTAAAAGATAGGTATAGTAGTACAATAAGTATAAGCCCTATACTAACAAAAACTATAGGAATTTGAATGGTCTTGTATTGCTGATACCATACAAGTGCAAACACAAAAGCAAGCGGAGCGGCAGATGATATATTATAGATAAAACGCTGTACTCTATTTCCCATGTGTTTCCTCTCATTTTGTTTATCAGGTTATAACTTCGTATTATTCGCCTTATTTGAATCTGATTCAACTTCACATTATAGACATTGAACTAAACTG
>DHFP01000188.1 GCA_002402315.1 Clostridiales bacterium UBA4821 | reverse complement strand
ACCCCGAGCTTGAGCCGCACGGGTTGCGGTCAAGGATATAAGGGTTTTTTGTCTGTCCGCCCACGCCGCTCCAGCCGCTAGACGACAGGTTGCCGCGGAAGTTGGCCCACTCGCTGAGGTTGGCCTTACCCAGGATGACGGCACCCGATTCGCGGAGCTTCTGTGCCACAAAGCTGTCTTTCAAAGGATGCGAGCCGCTCAGTGCACGCGATCCGGCGGTAGTCTCCATGGCATCATGCGTGTCAATATTGTCCTTGAGCAGTACGGGAACACCGTGCATCGGTCCGCGTATCTTGCCTTCACTGAGCTCGGCATCAAGCTGTGCGGCTATAACCATAGCGTCAGGATTGATCTGGATGACGGCGTTGAGCATCGGACCGGCATCATCAATGGCATCAATCCGGTCAAGATAGGCCTGCACCACATCTGTGACGGTGAAGTCGCCATTGGCATAGCCCTGCTGCAATTGCTCAATAGTGAATTCTTCAAAGCGGAATGCAGGCGAAGCCAGATCCATTTTTCTTGTATTCTGGTTACATGAAATGAGAATCCCCAGAAGCAAAACTGTCAGTGCAGAGATGTTTATTTTCATAAGATAAGAAGTTGAACAACGTAACAAACGTAGTTAAAAATTATTTCCTCTCATCACACCAGGACGTTCCAGAAATAATAGCCTCCATTGAGCGACATACATATAGGGCTCCAAAAAAATACTCATGCTTTCTACAAATTGATCAATTACCTTTTAATCTAAAAGTCCGAAATAGTTATTAGCCCCCAATCAGATAATAAAGCCAAAAGGATTTATTCAAATAATAAGTGGTCAAAGTTCGTCTTCCTGCTGGTCCCTGAATGGAGGGAGATCCAAATGTCGTGCGGGATTACGAAGCAATTTACTATCAGTTTACACCGACCTTTTTTACGAGCCACAAACCCTCTAAAACCTCTGAACCGACCGTAGGGAGCTCGCCGAAGGCAAACCCGCATGCAATATACCATGTGTTATAAACAGTACTTTGTTTCTAAGTAAATATCCATCCATTACTTAAATACATATTAAGCATATAGGTATTCCATACAGTATTAATAATAACTATCAGTGATAAGGCAATTAAATCTAATTTAATTGATAAAAACCGCCTGAAAAGAATATAACCAGATGTTATTACTAACATGAAAAGCCCTACAAAAGAAAATTGCAACCTATCTCCCCCATATTCAACTAATGACATGTAAGTGAACAAAAGTAGGAATAAAGTAGTAAACACTAATGCTAATAGTTTCGTATCTATGCTTGAAATCTTAGAAATTAAAATTAAGACTACTATAAAAAATAGAGGAGAACAAATTATAAACCTGAATAAACTATGGAAATTTCCACCTGCTGTCAAAAAACTAAACAATAAAATGCCTGCCAAATAAAACAGACTAATAAGTAATAAATAATTTTCCCCAGTTTTATCAATAAGTTTAATCCAAGATTGTTTTTTTGATTTTATTCTCAACCCCAAATAAATTAAGAAACCCATTGCAGGAATAGCAATGAAAAAGATTGAAAAAGTATTCATTCCAAAACCTTCAATTGACCAATCCGATATATTTACTATTCTTTGAAAACCAACTGTCCAATATTTCTGTGCATCTACAAATGCAGTCCACGAACCGGAAGATAAATGTTGTAATATTATAACGATTAGATAACCTATTAGAAACGGTAGCGATTTTGAGATAATATTCTTAAGTGAACATTTAATATCGCCTTTCTTAAGAAAGAAAAATATCTCAGATGAAATTATTGCCAATAATACAAAAATTGTCGCTGGCCGAACCATCGCAAGAAGTAAAGCTCCAATAAAATATAATAGGTATTTATCCTTTAGCAAGCCTATTACAGCAATCGCCATACAAAGCATAAATAAACTTTCAGAATAAGGAATCATATATATAACAGAAGTGGGAAAGGTAATAAGTAGGATAAAAGTTGTTGCCCTTAAATAAATATTATTCGGTACTAGATATATAACCAAGAGAGAAAGAGCCAAAGTAAATATTAAATAATTTAATATAGAGATTATAATTGGTGAAGCTCCTGTCAATTTCCACAGAAAAGGAAAAAGTGGAAAAAATGCGGCTCGAACCTTTCCATAACATGAATCCTCCGACTTATATTCATTTTCTTTTATACAATTGTATATTGAAGCATCCCACTGCAAAAAATTATCATTTTCAATCTTCAGGTAAGGTTTGCTTACCTTACTGATCTTATAATCATTCCATCCACCAGTACGTTCATAGTTTTGAGATACTAATCCAATTGTATTATAGTAAATCTTATCATTTTGGAATAATCTAAAAATACTAATAAATAGCAATATGCTTAGAATAATTAAACTACATAAAATTATAATCTGTTTCTTCATTTGTAGTGTTTATAACGGGAGTTTGTCTAATTTCCCATTTCTCCAAGGAAATATTTAGCCTGACTAATCCACAAACTTAAAATTAAACATAAAAATTGACTTTTGAGCTTGTCATTATTTTAGCGGGGTTAAGACAATATATTATAATGCAGATACGGCTGATATTGTGCATATTATTAATTTGGAAACCTTAAATAAATAACTTGAGTACTGCCATGGAATGTCAGGAACTCCATCTATCCATTAGAGAGAGTCTGATAACTTAAAAATGCTTACAACAGGGTATTTCCGATA
>DHFP01000049.1 GCA_002402315.1 Clostridiales bacterium UBA4821 | reverse complement strand
CCATGCAAACACATGTTTGAAGTTTGATTAATATTTTGATATAATATCATCTAAAAGATAAAAGCATATTGTTGTTGCAACTATGCCATTACAGTTGAAAGATGATAAAGTGGCAATAGAGAGATACTTAAAAAAGAAATGCGATTAGAATAATAGGGGTACGGAATCAAACCGATTAGAATAAAACAGGATAGAAAACTGAGAAGCTGGAATAACTGGCTTCTTTATTTTTGTACATTCCATTAATTCAAAAGAATAAAATGCGAATATTTAAAAGATTTATGATCCTAAAGAATCAACTAGGGAGGTTCCGTGACTCAAAAAAATACAACCTCAAAGGTTTAAACCTTTGAGGTTGTTGATGCAGTATGTTACATATTGTAAATCATATAAATTATCTTAGCTGCTTCTGACCTAGTTGCATTGCTGGTTGGGTCAAATACATTGCCGGGTTTGCCGTTAACTATTTCGTATTTCACCGCTAATGCAATTGAGTCTTTTGCATAAGCGTTTACATTAGCTGAATCAGCAAATCCCATATACTTATTGATATCAGAAGGAGCGACAGAACCTTTATATGCTTTTGCTGCTCTTGCCACCATCACTGCCATCTCTTGTCTGGTTATATTTGCATCCGGCTTGAATGTTCCATTCTCATACCCGGTTACAAGCCCTGCTTCTACTGCAGACACTACAGCTTTTGCATACCAAGCATCTGCTTTAGTGTCGGAGAATTTATCTGTTATACTTGTGCTGGACTCGGGTAGGTTGAATGCCCTTGTAAGCATTGCTGCAAACTGTGCTCTGGTGACTGTCGCATTGGGTTTGAAAGTATATGATGTCATACCTTTTATTATTCCTTTTGAAGCCATTACTTCAACATACTTCCTTGCCCATTCAGCAGAACTCATATCGCTAAATGCTACATTGTTCTGCTTTATTACATATTTACTGAAGTGCTCAGTTGTGAATACAACCATCTTTGTTTCAGGGTTGTACTTGCCTGATTTGTTTTCCAACTCGCCTTTGTCATTAATATAGAATACTGTTATCTTTTCTATATCCTGATCTTCTGCCGGTGTGTACGGAACCATTACTTCTACAGCTTTGCTAAAGCTGCTTACTTTTTCTTCTTCTCCATTAGCCTTTACTACAGATGCATTGAAGTCGAATACAGGACTATTGCCTACTGCAGTTTTTTGTTCAGATGTTAGCTCAGCTTCTTTGTTGACTTCTTTTACTCCAAGATTTACAGAGCTTGCTCCAGTTGTGTCTATTGCTCCGGAAGGCATTGCTACAGTAGCTATTCCTGCTGCCACCTCTAACTTTTCAATTCCTTTGGCTTTTACTGCATCAATTATGTTAGCGGGTAGAACAGTTTGTACTTCGGTTGCATTTTCCTGTTTTGGAACTTCGATGGTTATCTTGGTTTCAATACTTTCTTTTATATTGTTCTGTTCCATTTTTTCAGCAAGTTCTTTTGCCTTTGCAACAACAGCATCTGCTTTGCTGAGTATATTAGCCGCTGCAGCTTCTGTTATTACAGCTTTTGCTTTTTGTCCTTCTACCTGCGGAACAGTTGTCTCTTTACCTAATTTTTCTATAGCTTTTTCTGCTACTTTAACTACTTCTTTAACCATTGCTTCCTGCGTCTTTTCATTCTTATCTGCTGCAACAACCTTTGCAGCGTTCTCAATTACGCTTTGAGCAACTTCGACTGCTTTTTCCGCAGTTATTTTTTCCATTGCTTGTGTTATAGCCTTAAGAACCTCTGTTGTTTTTTCTACAATAGTCTGCTGCTGTGCCGCATCCTTGACTGCAGTTACCAGACTTGCTGCATTTCCTATTGCAGCAGATGCACCATCAAGTGCTTTGGCTGCACTGGCTTCATCATTGATAGAAGCAGTTGCGGCTGCTATTGTCCCAATCATTTCTACTGCCTTGGAAGCAACTGAATTTGCTGCAGATGCATCGGTTGTCTTACTTATTATTGTAGCAAGGTCAGCGACACTAGCTGATGCTGTTCCAACATTGGCAGCTTTTTCACTATCTGTTGCAGTACTGCTTGTCAGATTACCCGTGATTGTTGCTGCAGCATTGGCTGCTGTTGTTGCCTGTTCGGCAGTTACCGCTGGCTGGGCTGCTATATTGTTTATACTTGATTGCGCTTGCTCACTTGTTTGAGATGTTGTCGTAGTAGTGGTAGCAGTGGTAGTAGTGGTAGGTGAACTGCTGCCGTTACTGCTGCTCGTTACTACTTGTGCAGCTGATGCTGTTGATTGTGCTGAATCTTTGAAGAACCCTGTGCCTTTTGCAGTTACCTTTACAGTATAGCTTCCGGCACCCGTCATGCTTGCACTAAAGTCATGTTCATATACTCCTGCAGCTACACTTACGGGTGAACCTAAAGCTGTATCACCCTTATACAACTGCACGCTGTATCCTGCATTTGCATTTTCTACACCCGTCCATGAAGCTATATCGTCTGAAAGGGTTGGTTTAGCAGGTGCTGCCAGTTGCTTTACTGCTTTATATTTACTGAATCCGCTAACTGACAATGTCAATGTACCATTATCATAATTCAAACTTGTGATTTTTGAATCATCCGGAGTTGTAGGTATAGCACTGCCTTCTGCATAGTATTCGATATCAGACAGGTAAACAGATTCAAAAACTGAAGGTACATTAAACATTTTTAGTGTTGCCCCTGTTTTGAATGCAGATAATGCATTGGACAACCCAGCCTCGCCCTCATTAATTATTAGTGCGCCTTCGTCTCTCAAAGCGTCAAATTGTGCTGTTGTGGCAGTACTTGTCAAGTCTATCGGGCCTGCGAATGTTATTTGACCATACCCAACCTTACCGAAACTGAAGTTTGCAGCGGCAGTAAAGTCGTCAATTTCAGACCAGTCACTTGTCAAATCGTTATTCAGTGAAGGGTCATCATTTTTAGGACTGTTGCCAATTTTAACTTCTATTCCTTGACTCTCATTCTGAGTGTTAACACCATTTGAAAGCCGAATTATATATGCACCATAATCTCCAGGTGCCGGTACTTCAGGAATACTTGCAATGTCATTAATGTCAAATTCTACATAGTATGCCTTATCATCTACAGAGTATACTGCTTCGCTGGTTGATAAAATAGGTGCGCCGGCCGATGCATGCTGTATTGTAGCAGTAATTTTGTCTGTCGGCACGTCAGTTGTCACTTCTATTTTAATAATATTCTTCCCAGCAACATTCTTGTAGTAATAATAAGTCCGTGTGTTTTCCTGCGTGTAATAAGAATTGTCCGGCTTAACAAGCATCCAGTCAAATACTGATTCGATCGGCACCAGTGTCATAGCATCCATTGGGCTATAAACATTGTATACTACCGAACTGACAGAAACCTGTTCAACCGGATTACCAAGGGTAACCGGCCCGACTAGTGCAGTGTATCCGAAATAATCATTTCCGGTAAATGCATGTAGTCTTACACCGGTAATTTGCTTATCCCCTACATCTGTCCCCGCATATACTGCATACTGGACAGTTTCTCCGACCTTGTCGAATGAAGCATAAACATCTCCATAAACAGTATCGGTAACAGTTGCAAGATTGTCGCCGCTAACAACATCGCTGTAAATGAATTCGGCAACTGATTGGTTCGTGGAGTCTAATAAGTTCAATCTTAGATCATTCACGTCCCGGCCATTTAAGTTTATTGTACCTGTAATTTTGGCCATGTGGTCATTAGCTAAACCAATAACGGATGTGTTTGCAAAAATCGTAGTAAACAGAAATATAAAAGCTACAATTCTTGCTATGTACTTCTTTTTCTTGAACATTAAGTTCCCCCTCTCATTAAATAAAATATTTTGAATTCAAACTGATGGAAAGCTTTACCATCAGCGGATTCCAGTTAGAATATACTGCATTAAAATGTAGATTTTTAATATACATTTAATATTATTATAATAAAATAGGTTAAACATTACAAGCATTTCAAAAGATATGTAATTTGAAAAAATTTCCGTATAATCTGCCGTTCCTGCTTGCTAAAAATGGATGGATTTATAGATGAATGAACAAATTCATTTAAAATTGAATAGTATATTAACAAATCTTTATTGAAAATATTGGTGTAAAATGAGCTACATACAAAACCCTGTTCAAATTATTACCCGGACAATTGTGAGGCCGGATCAACAGCTGGCAATCGACTACCCGGTTGTTATAGGAATGGCCAATCAAGCTATTCAGAAAAAAATAAATTCGACTATATTATCTCTTGTCAATAAACTGATTAAGGACCAAATCAATCAACTCATTAACCAAGGGTATAAGAATCCTCAAGTTACAGTACAGGGATGGTATGAGATAAAGACAAACGAGAGAGGGATACTTAGCTTAAGTATAGGTAACTATACCATGGCCATTCCTGCGGCACATGGATTGACAATTATTAAGTCTCTGACGTTTGACATCCATACGGGCAAGGTGTTTCCGCTGAGTGCATTATTTAAAACCGGAAGCAATTATGTTGAGGTTATTTCGAAAAACATACAGCAGCAGATTAAAGCAAGAGAGATTCCTTTATTGGGAGAGTTCAAAGCAATCCGCCCCGACCAGGACTACTATATAGCAGATAAAGCTTTGGTGGTGTACTTTCAGGAATATGAAATTAGTCCATACTATGTAGGATTGCCGATGTTTCCGATTTCTGTTTTTGATTTGCAGAATATAATAAAGGATGATGGGCCTTTAGGCAGAATGGCGACTAATGATTGAACAACAATGTAAAGGGAGTTCGGGTTTAACACCTGAGCTTCTCTTTTGTTTCAAGAAGGATTACAAATTTGACAAGTATTTTACTTGTTTATATAATTTTACTAAATAAAGGACACATGTTAAATAAAAAATAATATAAAATATAATAGCTATAAAATTAAGAAAGGTGAGTTTTAATGGATAAGGAAATTATATTTATCATTGAAGAATCAAATGAGGGTGGATACGAAGCGAGAGCTCTTGGCCATTCAATTTATACACAAGGCGAAACTTACGAAGAAGTAAAAAAATCAGTTTTGGATGCAGTTCATTGCCATTTTGAACAAAAAGATTTACCGAGCATGATAAGATTTCATTTTGAAAATAGGTACCTTGAATAATATATTAAAAGATATGTCAGAGCATCTAAAAATAAGCAAAGAAGAATTAATAAGAAGGATTTTTGAGAAATAGGTAAAAATATTCACTTCCTCGCACACTCACCTGTTTGTCCTTTTAAAATTTCAATTGCATGCGGAAGGACTGGAAGGATTACATCCAGTGATTCTCGTACCGCTTTAGGGCTGCCGGGGAGATTAATTATCAGCGTCTTGTCCCGAATCCCCGAAACAGATCTGGAAAGCATAGCCCGAGAGGTTATTTCCAGACTCTTTGCGCGCATTGCTTCCGGAATACCGGGAACCTGGCGGTCAATTACATCAAGTGTTGCCTCAGGGGTTATATCCCTGGGAGAGAACCCAGTTCCGCCTGTAGTAAGGATTAGGTCAATATCCAGTTCATCAGCCATCCGCTTTAAATTTGAGGAGATAATATCGCGTTCGTCAGGTACGATTTTATAATCAACGACTTCTGCACCTATTCCGCGGAGAAATTCTGCTATTACTTTCCCGCTTTCATCAATTCTGTCACCTGCATGTCCTTTATCACTGGCGGTTAAAATACCGGCATTTATCATTTTTTTTTGCCTCCTTTTTATCCATGATAAAATCATTTTAGCATAACATAAATAATTTATAAAAATATTTTTAAGGTAAAAAATACATAAAAAGGTAATGAAATCAAAAACGGTACGGCGAATTCATGAAGCAAAA
>DHFP01000045.1 GCA_002402315.1 Clostridiales bacterium UBA4821 | reverse complement strand
ATGGCAAGAGATTATGGTTTTGTAACAACTGTTTGGGGAAGAAAAAGAAGACTACCAAACATGCAACTCGAACCATATGAATTCACTTATATTGGAGGAGCTCCAAAAGACTTTGACCCCCTATTTGATGATGAGGATGAATTCGATGATGGCCCATTAGAAGTAGATGAAGCTACTAAACAGAAATATATCAATATCCTAAATAGAACGTATAGCCGAAAAGAAAAAGAAGCTATTAAAGCTAAGGCCAAAGCTGATGGAATTCTAATAAAGGACAATGGCGGATATATAGCAGAAGCCACTCGTCAATGTGTAAACAGTAGAATTCAAGGCTCAGCGGCAGACCAAACAAAGCTTGCAATGATTTTAATAGGCAATGACAAGAAATTAAAAGAACTTGGATTTAGATTACTACTACCAGTACATGATGAATTAATAGGAGAATGCCCAAAAGAAAATGCTAAAGAAGTAGCTGAAAGATTCTCCCAGTTAATGATAGATGCAGCAAAGGACTTAGTTGTTCCAAGTAAATGCGACGTTGAAGTAACAGAATGTTGGTATGGTGAACCTTTACAATTAGACTAATAAATCTATATAATAAGTCAGGGAGGAGGTAGATGTATTGGATTTATACTTTGCAGGTTCAGAAGCATTTACTGATATAGTATTTGATGAACCGGGAAATATTTTAATGAGTTACTTTTATGTAGGTCAGAAGTTTTCTAAATTCATTGAACTCTTAGAAAATAAGAAAGCTAATAAAAAATTATTTATCGATAGTGGAGCGTTTACCGCTTGGACAAAACAAAAGCCAATAGATGTTGAAGAATATATAAATTTCATTAACACCTATTCAGAGCATATTGAACTATACGGGCAGATAGACGTTATCCCTGGAGATATTATTAAAGGGCATACAGCTGAACAAGTTGAGGAAGCAGCTGCAGCCACTTGGGAAAACTACCTATACATGAGACCAAGAATGAAAAAGCCTGAAGGTCTTCTATATACTTTCCACGTCGGAGAACCTTATCGATATTTAGAACAAGCTCTTGAGTGGAGAGATGATAACGGCCAACCAATTCCTTACATAGCCCTTGGAGGTATGGTAGGAAAGCCAATGCCTACGAAGAAATCATTCTTGGATAGTTGTTTTAGTATCATTAAGAAATCAAGTAATCCAAAAGTTAAGGTGCACGCATTTGGAATGACATCATTTAGTTTACTTGAGGCTTACCCAATAACCAGTGCTGATAGTACAAGCTGGATAATGACAGGAGCAAATGGAAATATAACTACTGATGTTGGAATTATAGCTATTAGTGAAAAAGCGAAACGCTTGCCTGAGCATTATTCCCATTTGTGTCCAAGTCATCAAGACGCCTTTGAAAAAACAATTAGTAAGTATGGTTTTACCTTAGATGAATTACAAGTTGATTATAAAGCAAGGCTGAAGTATCATCTAAGATATTTATCTGAAAAGGCTTCTAATATTAAGTATATCCCAGGGCCGAAGAGATTATCCCTATTTTAGAAAATTAGGAGGAAAATTATTATGAATAAGAAAGCAGTAGTATTAAGCAGTGGTGGCGTGGATTCCACCACTTGCCTTTCAATAGCAATAGATGAGTTAGGAATTGAAAATGTTTCAACAGTGTCTGTTTTCTATGGACAGAAACATAGTAAAGAATTAGAGTGTGCTAAGAAGATAGCAGAATATTATGGAGTAAAGCATTATGAATTAGATTTATCCGCAATATTTAGATACAGTAATTGCTCACTATTATCCCAAAGTACAGAAGAAATTGTACATGAAAGCTATGCAGAGCAGATAGCAAAAGATGGAGAAGGAATGGTTAGAACATATGTTCCATTTAGAAACGGATTAATGTTATCAGCAGTGACGTCATTGGCAGTTTCTATTTATCCTGATGATATGGTGGATATTTATTTAGGAGCTCACGCGGATGATTCAGCTGGAAGAGCATATGCTGATTGTAGTGAAGAGTTTACAAATGCTATTGGACAAGCTATTAATATTGGAACCTATGAAAAGGTAAATTTAAGAGCCCCGTTAGTTAATCTATCAAAAGCTGAAGTAGTTAGAGAAGGATTAGAACTTGGAACTCCTTATGAATTAACTTGGAGTTGTTACGAAGGTGGGGAGACCCCTTGTGGGACATGCGGGACTTGCATCGATAGGGCAGTAGCTTTTAAATTAAATAATATTTCTGACCCAGCTTTATAAACCACTGAAGAATTCTATATAATAGTGGAGGATAAAAAACTTAAAAACTACAGGAGGGAATTGAATATGTTTTATATTTCAAAAAGAATGGAAATAGCTGGAGCCCATAATCTTAAATTAGATTATAGCAGCAAATGTGAAAACATTCATGGGCATAATTGGATTGTAATAGTTCATTGCAAGGCCAAGCAGTTGAATCATAACGGAATGGTGGAGGACTTTACATCAGTTAAGAAGTTAATTCATGATAAACTTGACCATCAGTATATCAATGATATAGTTGATTTTAATCCTACAGCAGAGAATATAGCTAAATGGATTGCAGAGCAGATTCCTACTTGTTATAAAGTGGAAGTGCAGGAAAGTGAAGGAAATATCGCAATCTATGAGGTAGAGGAGGATTAAGATGTTTGTAAATGAAATATTCACAAGTATAGAAGGTGAGGGTATCCGTATGGGATACCCAGTTACTTTCATTAGATTATATGGGTGCAACTTAAATTGCTCTTACTGTGATACAAGATATAGTTGTGAGGGACATGACGGAAAGGAAATGACCGTCGCAGAAGTTGTTAAAAGAGCTAATGAGTTAGAAGTTAAAAGAATTACCTTAACTGGAGGAGAACCACTAATTCATAAAAATGTAGAAGAATTAGTTGACGAGCTGGTTAAAGCGGGATTTGAAGTTAATATTGAAACAAATGGTAGCGTGGATATTTATCCTTATATCAAGAAAGAAAATGTAATCATTACAATGGATTATAAATCAATTAGTAGTGGTATGGTAGATAAGATGAATCATAAAAATCTGAAATATCTTAGAAACCAAGACGTGTTGAAATTTGTGGTTGGTAACAAAGAAGACTTGGATGATATGAAAAGAATAATTGAAACATATAGTCCAAGCTGTAACATCTTTGTTAGTCCTATATTTACAAAGATAGAATTACCGGATATGGTAGATTATATCAAGGATAATAAATTAAATGAATGCAGAATACAGGTTCAGCTGCATAAGATTATATGGGAGCCAAGTCAGAGAGGGGTTTAGATATATGAAGCAGATAAACAAAGAGCTAATTACAGAATCTATTAGAAATATTCTTATTGCACTTGGGGATGACCCAGATAGAGAGGGCTTAAAAGAAACACCAGCCCGTGTAGCAAAGATGTACGCAGAAGTATTTGAAGGAATGCGATATACTAATGAAGAGATTGCAGAAATGTTTAATAAATGCTTTGAAGATGTAAAAACTGGAGATTTGGTAGTTGTTGAACATATTCCAATATTTAGCTATTGTGAACATCATTTAGCTTTAATGTACAATATGGATGTATCAGTAGGATATAT
>DHFP01000135.1 GCA_002402315.1 Clostridiales bacterium UBA4821 | reverse complement strand
AGTTGTAAAACTGTGAGGTTCTCTTTTACTTACTAAAGTATCACCTATGGCATTATGGTTGTTGTTGCTGATAATTAAGCACCTTTTGCCGTATGCTTTTTATGTGAGGTTGGTGTTTAGGATAGCCGAAGCTATAATGAGGTGATTATTGCTTGTAGGGTATCAATGATTGCGGTTACTGTTTTTTTGTTCTTTATCTAACCAAGAAATGGCGCAATTTATTTTTAGTTTGGCTTATCCCTTGTCAACCTATTTTCGGGTATTCCCTGAAATATCCCAAGGCTTAGAAAAATTCTAGCGATAACAGAACCTAAGCGATGCGCAATTTATGCTCATGTTATATCATTTTTTGCCATTGTTAATTTTTCTATTAGGCTCGGCAATTAGCTCAAGTTATAATATTTTTAATAAGACATGCTACAATATAAATAAATAAAGGCATGATGGACATGATGGAATTGAGGTGAATAATCAGTGGCGATGAATGGAGTTAAGCACATTTTTCACCTAGGAGACGTTGTGGATGTGAAAGTGTTGCAGGAGATATTGGATTGTTTCTGTGCGGCAACTGGTCTGGCAGCAATGATTGTTGATTATCAAGGTAAGCCTATTAGCCGGTACAGTAACTTTCATAAATTCTGTTCAAAAGTCCGTTCACATCCGATAGCTGGTATAGGTTGTGAAAAATCCGACGCTTATGGAGGGATTATTGCCGTCCGAACTGGACAACCGTTTATTTATCGTTGCCACATGGGCTTGATTGATCTGTCAGCACCAATAATCGTCGATGGTCAGTATTTAGGAGCGGTGATGACCGGGCAGGTGACGCTGGAGAATGAAGCTCCAGAACTGGAGCGCATTGCAACGCCTGCAATAGATATAAATGAAGATTCAGAACTCATGGAATTATATAAACTTATTCCATCGATGTCTAAAGATGTTTTTGAAGCTGCCGGACGTCTAATTTTTATAATTGCTAACTACATTGCCGAAAAAGGCATCATTAATATCTACCAAAATAAATTAAATGAGCAAAATATATTGTTAATGCAGGAAATAAAGGCTAAAAACGATTTGGAGAATGCTCTTTCAACAGCAGAACTTCAAGCTATACATTCCCAGATAAGTCCTCATTTTTTGTTCAATACTCTGAATAGCATCAGCCGTCAGGCAATTCTGGAAGACGCTCCCAAAACACAAGAAATGGTATATGCAATGGCAGAATTGTTACGGGCGAGCGCTGGAAGAATTGGCCAAAAAGTAACTATTCGCGACGAATTAAACTATATAAAGCACTATTTGCTTATTGAGGAGACTCGTCTACATGACCGTATTAGGGTAGAATTTGACGTGGATGAGACCTGTCTCGATAATGAAATCCCGATTTTTACTTTACAACCCCTTTTAGAGAATGCATTGATCCACGGACTTGAGCCCAAAGAAGAGGGGGGCATCGTACATGTTGTTGTGAAGCGGGACAATAGTAAAATCCTTCTGGAGGTATCCGATAACGGGATTGGTATAACTTCAGATACATTAGCAAAGATTCGCAAACTGCAAGCAAAGTCTTCTGGAGACAACAACCTTGCAGGCATCGGAATAAGCATTGCTGTCAAAAGGCTAAAATATATATTTAAAGAAGATTTTGATTGGGACATAATAAGCCAACCTAATAAAGGGACCAAGATTTCTCTGTTTATCCCGGATATTACAAAAGGATGGGATTTAAATGGTTAAGGTATTAGCCTCAGACGATGATTACCTTGAGGGCAAGGTCATTCAAATGTTATTAGAAAGAGAAAGACCCATTGTGACAGAGTTTTGTTATACGAGAAGCGGAAGGACCGCCGTTGAAATCGCTCGAACTATGAAACCGGATATTGCTTTTCTTGACGTCCAAATGCCTGGATTAGACGGAATTGCCACCGTAGAACAATTAAAGCTCCTGAATCCAAATATTAAGATAGCAATGATTTCAGCACATAGTGATTCCGAATATATACTGAAAACTATGAAGGCCGGAGCCAGTGATTATATTCTAAAACCAGCACGCCCACAGGAAATTATTAGAGTGTTTGATAAGCTGATTAAATCAGACGCGATTGGAGATAGTGGATTACTAATCGCTAGAATAAGGGAATTAATTCAGAATATATTGTCAGGCCAACGAAGTGAGGCTTTGCGAATACTAGATCTTTTATGGCAGGAAGTTATTATTTCTACAGATCAAGATAATGAGAAGCTACGTATACGCACGAGGGGACTAGCAACCTACCTTATTAACTCCATTTCTGACCGCCACCATTCTCCAGAAATACTAATCTTATTGCATAATTCCATGATTAGGTCCATTAATTCGGCTCCTGTCCACGCTGATTTTAAGGGATATCTAATTGAACTTATTGACACCTGCCTTCAATTGTTGGATCAATATGCGAATGATGCCGGGCATGAACTAATTTCTCAAGCACACAGTTACATTCAAAAAAATCTCCAAAGAAACATTACCCTGGAAGATGTTGCCAGGCATATCCACCTCAGCACTTTTTATTTTAGTCGTCTATTTAAGGACAAAACGGGGGTCAATTATATTGATTATCTTATACAGCTTCGTTTAGAAAAGGCCAAGTTGCTATTGCTTACTACGAATGATTCTGTAGCAGTGGTAGCCAAGAAAGTTGGATATAGTGAAACCAACTCATTTAGTCGACTTTTTAAGAGCAGGTTAGGGATATCACCAAGCGAGTACAGGGCAAAAAATAAGTCCCCTAACGTAATTGGGAACTAAAGCTCTTTTTCTATTTGTAAGCGTCAAATACCGCACACCTGTACCTTTAGGAACTACTGAGGTAACATTCTCCTTAAGGCATTCTGCACTCTTCGGGCAGGAGGCTGATTAAGAACCCGTGTAAATGGAATAATCATCCTAAACTTTGACCATAATATTACTGCAGCATAAATCGGGCAACGCTGAGGAGCGACCCTACGCTTGCTGCGGCTTATACGGTGAGACGGCGGGCTGTGAGTCTGCCGTTTTCTGCTTCACCGGTAAGCCCTGTGCGGGTAAACCTCGGGAGTTTGAGGGCAGAG
>DHFP01000074.1 GCA_002402315.1 Clostridiales bacterium UBA4821 | reverse complement strand
TATTTTTGGTTTTTACGCAGTCTGCCGTCCCCGCTTGCCCTTAACCTACTGTGTCATTTGGGAAATTGGTTTTCTAAACAAGCCAAAGATTCCTATGAGCAAAGCAGCTCCTATAGCAGAGGGGATTAATGCTGCATTATCAACTGATGGCCCGTAGCTCTGAAAAATGGGTACATAGGCTCCTATCCATGCTCCTAAAATTCCAAGGGGCACGGCACCCCAAAATCCGTTCAAAATCTTATTCCCAGCAATAGCGTATGCAATCAACGAAATAACTATTGCAATTACTATAGTTGAAATAAATCCTAACATAGCCGACCTCCTAAGTAGTTCATTTTAGATTTAACCTTATTGTGTCTTATAGCTTACTTTTGAATTGATATTATTAATTGAGAAAATCATATCGAGCCTGTGAATATCAATTTGAAGTATACTGCTAATCTCACCAAGCTTTATCATCGTTGCGGCCATATAGTTACCCTTCTGATCCTCGGTAAGGCTATCCTTTTGTCTTTCATATGAGTTAATTACGTCATTAACTATACTATATATTTTTTTAAGATTTTCACGAACTTCCAGGTAAGTTTCTTTACTCATTTCCAACTCCCTTTTTTAAGATTATTGTGCCCCAAAAAAGTAGTTCTATTCAATTGAATACATTTTATTGACTCCTATGTAAGGTAATGTATAATTATTATGTATTTATTTTGATAATAATTCGGGAGGGCAAATATGAATTTTAAGGCTGATGTAGGAGTGTTTGGAGGCTCGGGTTTTTATTCTTTTCTGGATGATGTGCAAGAAATAAAAATTGAGACTCCTTATGGAAAACCAAGCGATAAGGTTGCGTTGGCTGAGATAGACGGGAAAAGGGTTGCGTTTTTACCCAGACATGGTAAACAACATACATATCCTCCGCATAATATACCATACAGGGCAAATATTGATGCAATGAGACAGCTCGGGGTAAAGAAAATAATTGGACCAACCGCATCCGGAAGCTTACAACTGCATATCAAACCAGGGGATTTTGTTGTTTGTGACCAGTTTGTTGACAGGACTTGGGGAAGGCAGGACACATTCATTGAATGGCCGGTATGTAGTCATGTTAGTCCGGTAGAACCATATTGCCCTAATCTAAGGGAATTAGCTATAGATACGTGTAAAGAACAGGGTGTAAGTGTTCATGAAAGCGGAACAGTAGTTGTTATCCAGGGGCCAAGATTTAATACAAAGGCTGAGAGTAGATGGTGTTCAAAGATGGGATGGCACGTAGTTAATATGACACAGTATCCGGAGGCATACCTGGCCCGGGAGGCTGGTATTTGTTACGCAAATATCGCTCTGGTAACTGATTATGATGCAGGCATCGAAGGCCATGATGAAATTAAGCCTGTAACAGAGGAAGAGGTTCTTAAAGTATTCAAGGAAAATAATGATAAGGTAAGAAAAGTAATAATAGATATGATAAAGAAGATGGATATTAGTGAGTGTGACCATTGCAAAAACCTGCCTTAAACGGCAGGTCAATTTAGATAAATAGCTAAAATGTTGTTGCAGAGGGAACAACTAACTCCATTTTTAGTTAAAATATGATGTACTGTCTGGCCAATTACTATGGAAGGGGCTTGAACTGTAAATGTGGCATCTTCTTCATTTTTGTTTTCTTTATTAGACCTTATGTTTATTTTCTCAATAATATCCAGAAGGAAAACATCCTGTTCCTGCTGGTCCTTGTGATTATTGCCCGCATTTTTTATACGTTCAATAATTGACTGTTCAAGCGTATCTAACATCATTTCAGCACCTCCTAAGAAAGATTCTTGTTAATATGATTTTCGGCTACGCTACTATTATATATTTCCTTTAAATCTAAAATATTATCAAACATTTAAACCAACATTTAAAACAAATCAAACCAAACATTAATAACCTTGTAAACAATGTAATAATAATATATACTAAAACAAAAATTTAAGAAAAGTGCTTGAATAAGGCAGTAGGTTCTTGGCCTTGGCCCATTAAAATTAATTATGTAGCCAGTAGCTAACAGCCAAAAGCCAGATTTTAAAGGGGGTTTTAAGCAAATGTGTGGTATTGTAGGCTACATAGGAGATAAAAATGTTGTTCCAATCCTTTTAGGAGGATTAAATAAATTAGAATACAGGGGTTATGACTCAGCAGGTATTGCAGTATTGGATGGTGAACGGCTAAATGTAATCAAATGCAAGGGAAGATTGTCGGTTTTAGAAGACAGGTTAAAATCTGAAGTAATATTTAGCACTATGGGTATTGGACATACAAGATGGGCGACACATGGTGAGCCATCAGATGTTAACTCTCACCCGCATTTGAGCACTTCAGGCCAGATTGCAGTGGTTCACAACGGCATAATTGAAAATTATCTCAGCCTGAAGGAATTTTTGCAGTCCAAGGGTTTTGTGTTCCTATCCGATACCGATACCGAGGTTGTAGCGCAATTGGTTGAGTACTATTATCAGGGTGATCTATTGGATGCTGTAATCAAGGTACTTGGCAGGGTAGAGGGATCGTATGCGTTGGGAGTAATCTGCAAAGATAATCCCGAGGAATTTTTAGCAGTAAGAAAAGACAGTCCATTGATAGTTGGAATAGGAGACGGGGAGAACTTTATAGCTTCGGATATTCCTGCAATATTGGAGTATACAAGGGATGTTTACCTGCTAAATGACAATGAAATAGTGGTGCTCAGAAAAGACGGCGTAAAGATATATGATACCGATAAGGAAGAAATAAATAAAGAGGTATTCCATGTTGACTGGGACGTATCTTCAGCGGAAAAAGGCGGCTACGAGCACTTCATGATGAAGGAAATATGCGAGCAGCCTAAGGTTATAAAGGATACTATCAACCCAAGGATTAAGAACAGTGAGCCGGAACTGGAGATTAATTTAAGAAAGGAAGACCTTAATAAGATTGAGAAGATATTTATAGTAGCATGTGGAACAGCTTATCATGCCGGGATGGTAGGAAAGTACCTTATAGAGAAGCTGGCCAGGATTCCAGTTGAGGTTGATATTGCATCTGAATTCAGGTACCGCAATCCGGTTGTAGACCAAAAGACACTTGTTATTATTGTCAGCCAGTCGGGCGAAACTGCTGATACCCTTGCAGCATTGAGAGAGGCAAAGAGAAGGGGTGCGAGGACTGTATCAATAGTTAATGTTGTTGGAAGCTCTATAGCAAGAGAATCGGAGAATGTGCTGTATACCTGGGCGGGGCCGGAGATTGCTGTTGCATCTACAAAAGCTTACACGACACAGCTTGCAGCATTTTACCTTTTAGCAGTTGACTTCGCCCTCAAGAAAGGGCAAATGTCCGAAGAAGAGTCGAAATCTATAATAGGGCATCTGAGACAGCTGCCGGAGAAGGTTGAAGCAATACTTGAGCACATGGAAAAGATTCAGTACTTTGCAGCCCAGCACTATAATGCAAAGGATATTTTCTTCCTGGGAAGAGGGCTTGACTATACGGTTGCACTGGAGGGTTCTTTAAAGCTGAAGGAAATTTCATATATTCACTCAGAGGCATATGCAGCCGGAGAACTCAAGCATGGTACCATAGCACTTATTGAAAAAGGAACTCTTGTTATAGCTCTTGCTACACAGGAGCACCTATTTGACAAGATGCTCAGCAACATCAAAGAGGTCAAGGCAAGAGGTGCAGTAGTGCTGGCGGTTGCACAGGAGGGCAATACCGAGATTGAGAAGGCAGCGGACTTTGTACTGTATACACCTAATACCGATGAGTTACTAAGTTCGATACTGACAGTAATACCTCTGCAGTTGTTTGCGTATTACGTTGCAGTTGAAAAGGGCTGTGATGTAGATAAACCAAGGAATCTGGCCAAGAGTGTAACTGTGGAGTAATAGAGTTAAAAATTTTGTTATTGCTCAGGCATTCCCACTACGGGAATGCCTGAGCAATAACCATTTATAATAGCCAGAGTTTTCTTGCTATGGTAGTTTAATGGTTTTAGTAACTTTTAAATCATCTTTGCTCATTTCAGATAATTCTTTTAGAATTTCTTCCTCTTCAGTTTTATCAATTGGTTCAGTTAACATTTGCATTTTAAAAGCTAAATTATTTTCTTATAAACATCGCCTCTATTACCTACTTTGACGATTAGTATTATTAGCTCTTCGTTTTTTATTTGGTAGATAACTCTATAGTCATTTATTCGCAATCGGTAGTAATGTTTTAATCCCTGCAAGGCTTTAATATCATAATTCCTGGAGTTTTCAATAGGGTTTAATATGCTTAAATATATTAATTATTTTATTTTCAAGCAATAATCGGTGCTATATTGGCATTGTACTTATCGGGAAGCCAAATAGATATAATGAGTGGAATAGGAATTATAATGCTTATGGGATTGGTAACAAAAAATGCCATTCTGCTGATAGATTTTACAAAGCAGCGGCGCAGCGACGGAATAGAACGCAAGGATGCCCTTCTTCAGGCAGGATCCATACGCTTGCGGCCGATAATAATGACTACGCTAGCTATGATCTTCGGTATGCTCCTAACCGCATTGGCTTTAGATGCAGGGTCTGAAATGCGCGTACCTATGGCATATGCTATAATCGGCGGATTAATTACATCAACACTTTTGACTCTTTTGGTTGTTCCAATAATGTATACGTTATTGGATGATTTTAAAGGTCTATTTAGAAAAACATGCTTGAAAATGGTCTGGGCAAATATTATACTCATAATAGTGGTTGTAGTAACATAAATATATTTGCACTTTGATGCAGTTTTGGAGGTATAGATATGAGTGTTTTATCTGCGATTGGTAATACGCCACTTATAGGACTGTCTCAACTAAATACAAACCGTAGAGTCAGAATTTTAGCAAAGCTTGAATGCAATAATCCGGGAGGTTCGGTCAA
This sequence comes from Clostridiales bacterium UBA4821, assembly GCA_002402315.1. Lineage (GTDB taxonomy): Bacteria > Bacillota > Clostridia > Acetivibrionales > UBA4821 > UBA4821. The sequence continues at coordinate 2,061 of DHFP01000074.1, read as the reverse complement.
GGACCGGCCTGCCTATTACATGATAAAAAAGGCGGAGGAGTCCGGACAACTCCGCAAGGAACAAACCATACTTGAAGCTACTTCAGGAAATACAGGAATTGCCCTGGCGATGATAGGAGCAGCCAAAGGATATAAGGTCAGGCTGCTTATGCCGGAATGTGTAAGTGTAGAGAGACAGCGCATCCTACAGGTTTTTGGCGCGGAAGTCATTCTTACCCCTGCAAAAGAAGGTACTGATGGCGCAATCAGGAGGGTATGGCAGCTATTTAACCGGCAATCTGATAAGTATTATATGCCAAACCAGTTTGAAAATGAGAATAATCCGCTTGCCCACTATGTAACCACTGGTCCGGAGATATTTTCTCAAACCAATGGAGAAGTAGACGTATTTGTTGCCGGCATTGGTACAACAGGAACACTTATTGGGACTGGAAGGTATCTGAAAGAGCAAAAGCCCAGTGTTAAAATTATAGGGGTTGAACCTACTGTGGGACACGCAATTCAAGGCCTCAAGAATTTGAAGGAAGCAATAGTTCCCAAAATCTATAATCCAAAGGATTTGGATGAAAAGATGACTGTAGAGGATGATGAAGCGTTTGAGACTGCCAGGCTGCTTTCTGTAAAAGAAGGAGTATTTGTAGGAATGTCGAGTGGTGCAGCTGTTGCAGGTGCACTGCGTATATCAAAAGAGATGGATTCAGGCACTATCGTAGTGATACTGCCTGACCGTGGTGACCGCTATCTAAGCACCAATCTGTTTAAATCGTTTTGTGCCAAATGTCCTCCATGAGTATAATCTGCGTAAGAGTCATATTATATATATAAACAAATACTTAGCACTTGTAATTCGTCAAATTTTGATTTATTATAGTTTTAGGATTTGGCAATAATGTCAGATTTTATCGAGCAACGGAGTTCTAGATTGGGATACATATGTCTCAGTCTTCGGGCTTTTTTTATTTGGAAGAATTCATTAAAATTGAATGAAATTATAATATTTAAATAGTTAAAATTTAGTGACAGCATAATATATAGGAGGATGTGAAAAACCCCATCGAAATTAGTATATTTATGAAGAAGTCAAAGAATACTATGATTCCTACATTGGACGTCCAAGCAAGGATCCTGTTCGCCTCATAAAGGCAGAATTTTTAAAAACTAAATATCGCCGCTTATTGACAAACTTTTAGTTAGAGTCATAAAACTCTGTGCTGACCATAATATGATAGGTGGTAAGCATGAAGTTATTGACGGAACCAATACTAAAGCCAGGGCTAGAATCGCAGGAAGCAGAGATAGTATTTATGCTGAGGCTACAGATAGCGATTCTAAAAAAACTTCAAAAACTAGCCGTTGAAGACTACCACATTAATACCAAGCTGCAAGAGACCTTTATTAACCTCAAGAGAACATCATACCCCAAATCCGATGCTGACAGGGAAGATAACCGCAGTAGAGAAATGGTACCTGTTAGAGAACGAGTAAGTAAAGGTGATTCTGATGCCCGCTTTTACAAGAAGAAAAACGGAGAAAAATCCAAGCTTGGGTACCGGAATGCCTTTGCTACAGACATCAAAGCAGGAGAACTAATCTCTCTAGCCCAGGATAAAGGGGTTATCCTCAATGTTCCCATGAGAATGCATGCAGAACGAGATGTCTACCCTAAGGCAATGTTTGATTATGACAATGACTTAAATGTATATATATGCCCTGAAGGTAATCAACTAAAGCAGTGCAGCCAAAACGATGAATTCACTACTTACAGGGGAAATGCAAAGACTTGCAAAAATGTCCAGTAGTTAGTGAGTGTACAAAGTCCAAAGTTAGTGTTCGCACCATCCGAAGGGATAGATACGAGCTTGAATGGGAATTACACCAGGAATACATCCAGAGTAATCGATATCAATTTGCCAAGGTTCTGCGAGGCATTCTTGCAGAGGGTAAGTTCTTTGAGTCTAACGAGTTGTATGGGCTCAAGAATGCCAGATATGCAGGTAAAAAGCTTATGTATGCCCAAGCGCAAATGACAGCGGTTGTTATGAATCTTAAAAGATTTCTCAA
>DHFP01000150.1:851-6233 GCA_002402315.1 Clostridiales bacterium UBA4821 | reverse complement strand
GACAAAGGGGTTAAGAAGGGGTTAAGAAGGGGTTGAAAAAAGAGCTGAAAAAAATCAGCTCCAAAGTATCAAATCAAACTGCTAAGTATATTTAGTATTCCATTGCTTTTTTTTACCTTCTCTGCATATCTGTAGGTAATAGGCTTGTTGATAATAACCTTTTCAGGATTCTCGTAGACTATTCTCCAATAGTTTTCTTTGCCTATTTTATTTTCAAGAAGTTTTAGCATCCTCCTTGTTTCAGGAGATCTTCTACCATCCGAGTGGGTGTCTGAAGCAGCAAAATGGATCATATTGTGTCTTAATAGAACTAATGCAGTTTCTTTGGCAGATTTCCCATACATCCCTTCAAGACTTTGAAGGTTCATCTGGGTTAATGCACCCTTCTCCAGCATAGAGTAAAGCATATTGGGATTCTCTATGATCTTTGAATTCCTCTCAGGATGAGAAATTATTGGAAGGTATCCCTTTATCTGAAGTTCATAAATCACAGTATCTGTATACTTTGGTATGTCATTAGATGGGAGCTCAATTAGAACATAGCGGCTGTTGTTTAGGGTCAAAGCCTTGCCGGTCACAACGTCGGCTGCTGTTGAAGGTGAAATATATATCTCACTTCCAGGCAGCACTTCCAAATCTATTTCTTCTAATTGTATGGCAGAATTGAGCTCCTCAAGCTTTTCCAGAAGTTCATATCTTGAGTTTTTCTTTGTTCCGTCGATGAAATGAGGAGTAGCTATAACCTTTTCATATCCGTTATCCACATATATCCGCGCAATGCGAAGTGACATATCCAAATCAACTGCCCCATCATCAACACTTGGAAGGATATGAGAGTGTAGATCTATCATTTGTCTTTCCTCTTTCCGGATTTTCTCTTTTTAGGCAACACATCATCACCATAGTATTGTTCATATTGATAATAGGCATAACCATAGTATTTATTGCCACTAGTGGGTATCCTGTTCAAAACAGTACCTAAAATATTTGCATTTACTTTCCTAAGTTGTTCCACAGCATGTATTGCAATTTCGATCTCTGTTTCTCCAGCTTCGAGAACGAGTATAGTACCATCCGCTATAGTTGAAAGTATCGCGCTGTCAGTAACAAGTCCAATCGGTGGACTGTCAATAATTATCATCTCGTACTTATCCCTTATTGAGTCTATAAAATTCTTCATCCTGTTGGAGCCTAAGAGTTCCGCAGGGTTAGGAGGAATTGGACCGCTGGTAAGAATATGAAGATTCTTTTGTGTTGGATGTGAATGAACTACATCCTCCAGCTCATTTTCTCCAATCAATATATTGGTAAGACCTGATAGGTTACTAAAGCCAAATATTTTATGAACCCTAGGTTTTCTCATATCGCAATCTATAGAAAGTATTTTCTTTCCAGATTCAGCCACAAGATACGCAAGGTTGGAGCTAACCGTGGACTTTCCCTCCCTCTGTCTTGGCGAGGTAAATACCAATACCTTCTTGTTCTTGTCAATATCAGCAAATTGGATATTTGTCCTAAGAGTCCTGAAGGCCTCAGAAACAACAGATTTAGGGTTATCCATAGTGAATAGTCTAGCTTGTCTGCTTTCCTTTTTCATGATCAATCCTCCACGTTTGGTATTGACCCAATCACAGGTAGCCCAAGGTATTTTTCAACATCCTCAGGGGTCTTAATGGTATTATCAAGCATTTCTATAAGAAATGCGAGGAATACTCCCAACATCAAACCTAGAATACCAGCGATAGCCAAATTCAATATTGGTCTTGGGCTTACCGGTGTATATGATGGTTCAGCCCTATCTATTACCTGGACGTTCTCTACCTTCATTATTTCCTGAACGGTATCCATGAATACAGAAGCAGTTTCATTTGCTATCTCAGCTGCAAGCACCGGGTCAGTATCTGTAACAGTTATTCCGATTATCTCAGTATCTTTGACAAGACTTACATTGACCTTGCTTCTGAAGGTATCATAACTAAGGTCTAAACCTAAGTTCGAGATAACCTTCTCAGATACTATCCTTGTTTTTATAAGCTCGCCATAAGTAGATACAAGTTTTTGATTTAGCAACAGCTCATTATACTCAATTTTATTCTCATTAATATAATCCTTTGGTTTCCCAACCATAAGAGTTGTGAAAGCGCTGTATTCTTTATCCAATATGAAAAATGTTACGACTGAGCTAATTGCCACCGACAACACTAATAAAAGCACTATGAGCTTCACGTGCTTCCTAAGGATAAAAAATATCTCCCGTAAACTAATTTCTTCCAAGAAACTTCCTCCTTAATTAAGCATGGTTCTCAAAGGAATCCTCAAAAGGTGTATATCCCTCAACCAAATTTGTCAATTCAAGCTTTAAGGGCATATTATCCTCCATATCGAGGTATTCTTTTAATTTTTCAAGATTTACAAGCAACTCATAAAAGTTATGCTCCTCAGGTTCTTCAATAAATATCTTACTGTTCTTTGTGCCGGTAAGTTTTGGACCTTTTATAAGCAGCTCTTCATATAGCTTCTCCCCAGGTCTTAAACCCACTATTTTTATGGGTATATCAACGTATGGTTCAAATCCAGAAAGCTTTATAAGATCCTTTGCCAAGTCAATGATTTTAATAGGTTCACCCATATCAAGAACAAATATCTCTCCGCCGGTAGCCATTGATCCTGCCTGCAATACTAACTGGCAAGCTTCAGGTATGGTCATAAAGTACCTTATCACTCTTTCGTCTGTGACGGTTACAGGCCCACCCTCAGCTATCTGCTTCTTAAAAAGAGGTATTACACTTCCATTGCTTCCTAACACATTTCCAAACCTAACAGCAACAAATTCTGTTTCACTTAATCCATTATAGGACATAATGATCTTTTCTGCCACTCTTTTTGTTGCACCCATAACGTTTGTGGGATTAACAGCTTTGTCCGTCGATATCAGCACGAACTTCTTTACTCTGAATTCATCTGCTGCCTGAACCAAATTTAAAGTTCCAAAAATATTATTCTTGACAGCTTCACTTGGGTTTGATTCCATTAAGGGTACATGCTTATGTGCAGCTGCATGAAAAATTATTTCCGGCCTATATTTATCAATTAGTTTCCTTATGGATCTTTTATCTCTAACAGAAGCAATCAATGTCACGACCTTGATATTTTCATATTTCCTAAAAAGTTCATTTTGAATATCATATAAATTGTTCTCATAAACATCTATCAGCACAATCAACTTTGGTCTACATCTCGCGACTTGTCTTGCCAGTTCACTACCGATTGATCCCCCACCGCCTGTTATCATAACAGTCTTTTCTGATATAAACTCATCAATGTCCTTCAGATCAAGTTTTATCTCATCTCTGCCCAGTAAATCCTCTATTTGTACATCCCTTATTTGATTTATGTTGATACTTCCACCGATAAGCTCATACATCCCAGGCAATATTCTTGTTTTTACAGAGGCTTCCTTGCATAATCTTACTATCTCTCTTCGTACTGAAGGCTCAGCTGATGGAAGTGCAATTATAATTTCATCTATATCATTTTTCTCCACAGAATTCCTGATACAATCTCTGTTGCCGATTACCTTTATACCATTGATCACTTTACCTATTTTGTTTGGATCGTCATCTATAAATGCTACAGGCTTTAGGTTAAGGCTGTTATGATTTCTCAACTCTTTAAGAATCATAACTCCAGCAGCACCAGCTCCTATAATAAGAACTCTGGTTTGTGTCTTGTCGGCTTCAATACCATTTCTAAATCTTCTGAGGCTTCTATAAAAAAATCTTGAGGACCCAATAAATGTTATCTCTAAAATAGTAATTTGAAGATGCATAGCGAATGGTATCGCATTCCCTGTAATTGTAAAAAGAATAAAAATAATAGCATTAGATATCGTAACGCCTAAAGCAATTTCTATTAATTCGTCAATACTTGCATATTCCCAAAGGCTTTTGTAAAAGTTGAACAGGTAAAATATAAATAGCTTGATAACGGTAACAATAAGAACTGTACCAAAGTACTGGTTAAGGTATGCAGGATGCAAGGTGGTATCGTGTCTAAAATAAACAGTAGCAAAAAAAGCAGCACTTATCAATAGAGCGTCTAAGGCAACCAGAAAAAATATCCGCCTGGTTTTCATATTCATTCACTTCCTGATCTAAATATTATTAACTTTGTACAAGTCCGGGTTGCCCCGGACTTGTATAATAACATTATCTCAATTAAATACTATATCTATTATTAATTATATCCTGGTACATTTAACGTGATATTGAAAACCAGATCGGTAGTACCATCTGTTACGACCACAGTTACATCGTTGCCAAATTTTACAAAATGATCGAGTGTGATCGGATGCTCTATAATAGCTTCTACAGGATTACTATAAGCAGTTGGAACATCAACATTTGGCTGAATTAAATCCCAATTATCGACACTAACGCTCTTAATCCTAACGGCTTTGTTGAATTGTGCAGATATCGTATAAGAATGTTCATCGTTGAACGAGAAAGGAACATTTATACTATCACCAGAGATAACTGCTTCAGTCCCATTAAGTGATGCACTGGTAAGTCTTGGAGAAACGTAAGGTGCTCCTCCACCACCTCCGGTAACAGGTTCTTCTGGTAGAGTGACGTCTTTCGCATTTGAATCCACGACGATTTTATCTGCCTCAACGTCTATGATCGATTTGGAGCCTGTGCTCATAACTTCAATTATTTCAACTGTTCCCTTTCCCTTTATGGTAGTCTCGGAAGCTGCAGTAACAATTGAGACAACTTTTCCATTGACAGTTATGGTTGATCCTTCGGCTTCCTTGTAAACAAGAACGCTGTCAATCTTAGAGTCCTTATCTACACTTACCTCTGCACCCGGTGCATATACCTTTATTTCACCAACTTTTGCGTCAACTAATTCGACAGGGATATCAGTGTTTATTACCAAAGTCTCTAAAGATCCTTCAATTATTACCTTATCATTGCCATCTTCGATATATATTGCTTCAGCTTCGGTACCATCCTCAAGGAAGACCCTGACGGCTCCATCATATCTTGAAATTATTACAGATTCACCAATAGATGAAGAATTTTTTATAATTATGGAATTGATTCCTCCACCCCTTACTACCAGTCTGCCCTCAATATTTACATTGTCAAGAATAAGACTGCCATCACCAACGCCTTCTCCAGCTATAAGGTCTCCCTTTATTGACATATTTTTTAATACTACTCCTGGAACACTGACCATTACATTTCCAGTATAATCCTCTGAATATTCTCCTGCTGATCTAATATAATTCTTGATCATATTGTGCATCAACTGGGCAAATTCAGCTCTTGTTATGCTGCCTTTAGGATTGATGAGTCCATTGGATCCCTTAACATA
>DHFP01000150.1:0-836 GCA_002402315.1 Clostridiales bacterium UBA4821 | reverse complement strand
GGCTCAAGTTTCATAGCTCTTGCCATTACTATGAATGCTTCTTCCCGAGTTATGTTAGACTCCGGATTCAGCATATTCCCGCTTCCAACGAATGTTTTCATTTGTACGGCCTTAGCCATGTCATTTCTATACCATTTGCTTTCAGGAACATCTATGTAGCTGTCTATTGACCCTGATGCATATGATCCGAATGCCCTGTTGATAATGGCAGCCATTTGGGCTCTGGTAAGGCTTGCTTCCGGCATCAGCTTGCCATTATAACCTGTCAACAACCCGTTTTCCACAGCCTTAGATAAAGCTTCTGATGACCAATCTTTCGGCATATCAGAGAAGCTCTCTCCCAAAACGATTGTTGGCAGCATGGTTAACACCATAACTAGTACCAGTAATTTTGCCGTAATCCTCTTCATTCCCATTCCTCCTCTTTTTTATAACTGCCTTAAATATTTGAAATGATGCCAATTTATAGCGTAATGCTCTTACTTAAAACAACTACTATTATTATACAATACATTTGAAATTTATACTATGATTCTCGACTAAATTGTCAAGAAAATTTCGGATGTTGCTATACTTTGGCACGTTGTTAGAATGGATCAGGCATAATACTTAACCCATTTGTAATACTCTAGGCATACATAATGTAGTATAATCATTACATAAGGAATAATAAGCAAGAAAGGGTGATCCTTAAATGAAGCGACTCTTATCCTTGACTTTAGCGATAATTATGCTATTTGGGATGACGATGGATGCAGCTGCAGCAAGCCCGTATACAAAAGAGGGTGAATTCCTTAAGGATATCGGTGTATTAAAGGGTGGCACCGACGGAGACC
>DHFP01000180.1 GCA_002402315.1 Clostridiales bacterium UBA4821 | reverse complement strand
TGCCTCATTCTTTCTTTCTGCTATACCTTATCTTCCCGCAAATTGCTGAACCAATATTTTACCATATACCTTACTGTCAACTATCCCTATACCAGTATAATTAAAGTTCTTATTAAGTATATTCTTTTTATGTGACTCCGATTTCATCCATGCATCAAACGCTCCTTTTACTGTAGCATTTCCTGCTATATTCTCTCCTGCAGCTTTATACTTAACGGCATACTGCTTCATCATATCAAAAGGAGAACCATAGGCTGGAGATGTATGGGCAAAGTAGTTATTGCCCGACATATCTTCTGCCTTAAGTCTACTTAATTTAATTAGTGTAGAATCAATTTTTAAATTACTTATGCCCGCATTTTTTCTTGTCTGATTAATCAAATTCAGGAGCTGTTGTTCCTCTGGCGATATGCCTGAAGAGTTTGTTGAACCATTTTGATTGCTGCCTGATTCAGCAGCAGAGCCTAAGTAATCTTCCCGTACCATACCTACAAAGTTAAAATCATTCTGAATTAGATACCATCCGTTTATCTTAGCATACACTCTTACGATGTCTCCTTGATACACTCGACAAACTACTGGATAGTCTAACCCCGGACCTATTCTTACATTTAATATACCCGCTTTCACCACACCACTATTAAAACCGGCTTTTTGATAATCTGACATAGCTGCAAAAGATTGTATACTATTTATTAAGCTAGTTGTAAGTGTGACAATTAATAAAAATATGAATATTAAAAACATTAAAGTTGATTTTCTCATACTATTACCTCCACTACTTAATCTTGGTAATAGTATTAACAAAATTTTCTTGATTTATTATAGATTATTTAAATTTTTAAGTGATTAAAATTTTTAGATTGGGGGAATAATATATGCATAACTGCCAAAGAATTTTGTGCTCTGTTGTAAGCTGTCAATATAATAAAGCGGATGACAATCTATGTACCTTAAATGCCATACAAGTCCAATAATAGGAGGTAAAATTATGTTAGAATTCTGCAATACGTGTAATTCTTTAATCATTGATGGATCATGTTCAAATAAAAATTGCTCAAAAAATTCATCAACATTAAAGAAAAAAACGTCAAAGAGTAAAAAGAAGGAAGTATCCGGATAATTTGTCCGGTAATTTTACACGTTTGTTAATAGCCTACTCTATCTTCGTTAGACTTCCATTCTTCAAATAGTTTTAAACATACACTTCTATCTATCTGGATTGATTCTAATTTTTTTACTTCTGCAACTTCCTTGATTACGTCATATATATACTCATCATCAAAGCCTATTTGCGCAGCATCTTTTTTTGTACAGCCGTAATATACCTTTGGTATTCTAGCCCAATAAATTGCTGCCAGACACATAGGACAGGGCTCACATGTAGTATAAATTTCACAATCTGACAGATTAAATCTGTCTAGTTTCTGCGAAGCCCACCTAATAGCGAGAATTTCTGCATGTGCCGTTGGATCATTACTTGCTAAAACCTCATTATGAGCTTTAGCAATGACTTCGCCATTTCTAACTATAACAGCGCCAAAGGGACCACCTTCATTCACTTTGAGCCCGTTTGAAGCTTCTTCAATTGCCAACTTTATAAAGCGGTTCATTGCAGCCTCCCATACAATCTTTTTTTGATGTTTTATTTAATTGCAGTAAGTTCACGCATTACGTCTAAGAATCTATTCATTTCTTCATCTGAACCGATACTTACTCTTAAAAAGTTGTCAATTCTTGGCTTATTAAAATATCGGACTAGAATGCCTCTTTCTCGTAATTTCTCAAATAATATACTTGCATGATATGTTGGATGACTTACAAAAATAAAATTAGCCTTGGACGGTAAAACTTTGAATCCCATTTCTGATAAGCTTATAGCAACCCGTTCTCTCGTGCTGATTACCTTTGCTCTGACTTCTTGAAAATATGCGTAGTCATTAAAAGCTTCAACGGCTCCCGCTATAGCTATACGGTCGATTGTATAGGAATTAAATGAGTTCTTAACACGGTTGAGACCTTCAATTAAATCTTCCTGTCCTAACGTAAGTCCCACGCGAAGACCTGCCAAGGAACGGGATTTTGAAAGAGTTTGAAGAATTAATAGGTTTGGAAATTCTTGAATTAGTCCTACTGCTGAATCTCCTCCAAAGTCGATATAAGCTTCATCAATAATGACTACCCTATCAGTATTACATTTCAATATCTCTTGGATGGATTCAACCGGTAAGTATTTTGCTGTTGGAGCATTAGGATTAGGAATAATTATTCCACCATTGTCTGCCAAAAACATATCAACAGGAATAGAGAATTCATCATCCAAAGGTATTAGCTTATACTCAATGTTAAATAATGCTGAATAAACCTCATAAAAGCTATATGTAATGTCGGGAAAAAGAATTGGCTTTCCAGGATTGAAGAATGCTAAAAATGAAAAAGCAAGAAGTTCGTCCGAGCCATTCCCTACAAAAACCTGTTCCGTTTTTAATCCATAATAACGTGCTATAGTAGTTCGAAGTTCTTCACAGTTTGGGTCCGGATATAACCTTAGCTTTTCATCCGCAGCCCGTTTAATAGCTTCAAGAACCTTAGGAGATGGAGGGTATGGGTTTTCATTAGTATTTAATTTAATATATTCTTTATCTCCGGGTTGTTCTCCAGGAGTATATGGCTCTATGTTCTTAATAATTTCACTCCAATATCTGCTCAATTATAAAATTCCTCCTAAGATTGGCTCCTTGAACCTTTA
>DHFP01000214.1 GCA_002402315.1 Clostridiales bacterium UBA4821 | reverse complement strand
TATACAGATGCTCTTTATCAAGTGCGGGATAAGCCAATCTTTAGATTTTGTCTTTTAAAGTGAAAAAGTTAAAGTTATGAGGGCTTTCCAATAGCGTCCAGGCAACAAAAGGATGTTGAGTTACTCGACGAAGCATCCGGGCAGGGTCCCGGTACTTTAGCCGAAAAGTTGTCACGGGGCGAGGAGAGTACGGCGTGGTTTTTGCTGTCCGGGTACAAGTTTTGTTGCATATACGAGTGTCGCGGTACAAGGTTGATCGGAAGCAGGAATAAGTCAAAGTACACTAAGGTTTATTGCGGGCACTGGTGCGGTCGCGGTATAAGTTATAACAAATCTGTCTTAGGTGCAGGAGCAAAAGCAAAAACCGTGACGAGCTTATGAATTATACCGACCGTGTTATGGGCGTTATGTTATTATTTTCGTGAGGACTTTAATTTGTAAAGAGTTCAAATCTTATTCTAGTGCTTTATTTATTTTATCTATATCCTCATTTTTGGGAATAAAGCCAGTACTTGTAAAATCAATCAGCCAATTATTATTCTCTTTTACAAGATGATAAACGGTTCGTACTGGCATCTTCTGACTATAGGGTGTCAAAAACATCTGCTCAAAAGCAATTGCTGAATTACCATCTTTTGAGATTCGAATTTCACGTTTATCGACTGTGATTTCTAATTTAAAATCACTGTTTGCTAGCATCTGTTTAAGAGTAGTGTACATTTCTGTTTTATTCCAGAATTCTTTTGGATCACTTCCGCATGATAGAAAATCTTCTGATACTAATGCAATAACAGCATCTGCATCTTTGGCTTTTAATGCAGACCAATGATCATCTAAGATCTTGGCAACTGCGTCTTTTGATTCAGTCATATCAACTTTGGGTTTGGTTTGACATGATACAATTGTCATAGTAAATATTAACAAACCTATCAATTTTTTCATCTCTATTGATATTATTGATTGTGCGATTCTAATCCATGGTTGTCTGTAAAATCCGGGTGCAATGCCCCATAACTTATTTTTAGTAGAATAAAAATTAGTTTTTATAGTCATCCATCGTCAGATGAAGTTATGTTTGATATCGGGTTGAACATTCCTTTCTTTTATACCCGAATAAAGCACAGCCTTGTCAGTCACAATAGCTATACCCATCAATCATGTGATAAAAAGTAATACTTCGCATTTGCCTGACTTCCAACTCATCGTAAATCCCATACAAGTTATACAATATATGGGGACCTGGGGACCAATATCTCAATAATATTTTACCGGCTTGCTCCAATACTGTACTGAAGCTATAGTTAATAAGTATTGCGTAATCTGGCTCCCAAATTCCCTGACAGCCTGAATTAGTAACACACAGATATACAATACATTGTAATTATGTTAAAAATAACAATATCACGTATTTGATTGATTTAAAACGATTTAAAGCACTTTGCATCAAAGTAATAGGTAGTTACCAGTGAAGTGGAGATCGTGGCTTAAATTGGCTAAGAATGGCCTTATTTACGATGTTTGATACATTGTATATAATTGATATACTGAAATATACTATAATTCATGAGTTAAGTGATAACTTTCTTATTATTCTAACGCCGTAGATTAAATTTCAAAAAAATCGACCCGGTTTTCCTGACTATTTATAATAATCAGATTTAGATTAAAAAATTAATGAAGCCCAGAGCTTAACAAAGAAATTGTTTTATTCTTTTTTGGGATATAAAATTTCTTTTGCTTTTACTCTGCTAAGCCATAATAGTATTGCCAGAACAAATACTATAATCATTGGTAAAGCAGTAAACCAGGTATTTGAACCTTCTGGAAGTTCTAATAGTGCCCATAATAATCCTAGACCACACAACATGCAACCTGTAAATATTGTTGTAACAAATATTCCCTGGTTTTTTGGATCGAGATAAACAAGAATAGCGCCAAAACCCAGGGCAATCAAAACTCCACCTGACCAACGCAACCACCCATTAAATACAGGTGTTTCTCCCGCCATTTCCACCAATGTTGCGGGCACAAAGAGGTAGCCAATGCCATAAACAATACAAACTATGGCATAGATAATTAAAACAGTTTTTAATAAACCGACATTTTTGTTTTCAGCCATAAATTGTCCTCCTTATTTTTAACCGGGTCGAATATTTAAGAATATTTTTGAACCAGGAAGGCTAATAATTTTAAGATAATCCCCTATGTCAAATGTAAGTTATTTTCTAATTCAAGTCAATTTTTTAAGAACAAGACTTTTATTAAGGTTGAAGATCAATATAAATAAATCAAATACCCTTTAATTACTTACTTAATTTCATATGTCTATTTCCTTAATAAAAACTGGCGCGAGTCGTCGCGAGTTGTAGACAATTTTCGGCAAATGTGGTGGGGTTATTGAATGACTAAAGCAAGGCTTACAAAGTAACCCGTCAGGGCCTGGCCTTGCTGTGTCATGAAATATTGCTTTCCTGCAAACCCACGTTTTGCCGTATAAAATTGGATGCCGCAGGCGAACACTTATCAATTTTCTATTATTTATTACCTCGCTTCAGGTCTATAACTGTTACAAATACCTGAATACTAAATCCTGCCGGAAAAAAACTATACCCTGGACAATTCTTATTTTTTACCGAATCAATTACTTCAATAAAATTTTCTTTTTCATTGTCAGCTATAGGACCCATTGATCCTTATTAGGTAGTTTTCTTACAGGATTTTTCCGAATTCTCCATTACACGGAATTTCACTATTTGTCCAATCAGGTCACATGGTATCAATTTGTCAGGCGGAAACTGAATTGTGTTATTTACATTCTCAGGTATTTTCGTTTTACTTAACAGCACAATGCGTTGAGTAACTGCTCGAATATGTAACCCCGCCGATAACAGCTGATTCAGCCCCCTTATTTGTCTCCTCGAATGCGATAACCTGCTCAAGAGTAACATCGCATAATTCAACATCCTGGCTTGTAACTGCAGGATAGCCATCAACAGGAACGTCAGTGGTCATAATAAATGTTATTGTACAGACATAACAATCAGGTTTATCTTTTTTTGTACATGATAAAAGCAGTACAAGTATTATTAATGCAAAGTATTTCATATCGAATTATTTATGCAAAAAAATCTTTCACTAAACAGTCAATCAGTGTTTCCCTAATATTAGTTCTGAAAGCAAAAGGATGTAAAGGTAGTCAATAGTTTGAAAATTAAATTTGGTTTCAAATAATCGTATTGTAACTTTGACAAAAAGAAGTCATCTATGAAATGCCCATGATTGTAAAAACACCAAAAGATATGATC
>DHFP01000222.1 GCA_002402315.1 Clostridiales bacterium UBA4821 | reverse complement strand
CTTCAAGGGGCACAGCGAGCCCATCTTCCGACGACTTCAGGTCCATCCACCAAAGCTACACCAGGAAAGAGATCAAGGCCATAATCGATAAAACGGGGAAAATGCTTCGATGGCTGGAAAAACAAATATAGACCGGGCCGTCCGCGAGATCGTCGGGGCCTTCCGCAACCGCGGCGCCGAGGTGGAGAGGATCGTCCTTTTCGGCTCGCGAGCTCGCAGACGGGCAAGCAAGGACAGCGACCTGGACCTGGCCATCGTATCGCCGTTTTTCAACGGAAAGAACGTTTTCCAGAGGCAGGTTTTTCTGGGCGGCATCAAGTGGGAGATCGGGGAGATCATAGATCCCATGGGCTACACGGCCAGGGAGTTCGCCAAGCCCCAGCCGGGCACCTTCCTGGCGGAGATAAAACGCACCGGCAAGGTAGTATACCGCAGAAAATAGAGCTGCCGGGCGCGGCCGTGGCGGGAATGTTTGTGGAGTGGTGAGGCATGAAGAAGCATGATTTGAAATTACTCGGTGGTAAATATAGTTATAAGAATCCAATTGCTATTATAAATAAATATTATAACGACAATCCACAGTTTATACTTTATGATGTGCCGTTAAATAATTTTAAAATGAAAGTGAATAAATATAGAGGAATTATAAGTAAAGCAAGTGTTCTGGGATTGAAGAGAATTGATTCAAAGCGATGGGTAAAAAGTGAGAAAAAGTTAAGGGAAGAACAATACGAAATCATATTAACGTTGTTCAAAAAGAAGAACAACATTGGTTATTATGCCACGATAACAAAAATATTGCATCTTTTGTTTCCCGAAATAGTACCGATAATAGATAAGAAAGTAAAAAAAGCGGTAAAACAATCAAAAATGTATAGTTTTTATCATAATGTTTTAAAAAACGAATTAATATCAATAATTTTAGTAATTTTGAATGATGTAGAAAAAAACAAAACAAGACTAAAGAAGATCTGTAAGTCAATAAATAATTGTAATGAGGTTAATATTACGCCTTTACGTGCTTGGGATATATTAATTTGGTCAAAAAGGTAAAGAACGCAATGAAAAAGATTATATCACTCTCATTATGCAACCTTATAATCATTGGATGTTGTGCTGATAACAAAACGCACAAAGAATACATTAATGCCTCAACACTTTATAATATACAACAATATGAAGAGGCAATAATCCTCCTTGACAATATTATTATGTCTAATCCTAAATATGATTCAGCATATTGCCTAAGAGGAGATTGCCACAATAGAATATCTGAAAGATATCTAAAAGCCTTAGCTTGGAGAACTGAAGATAGAAAATATTATTTTACCAATAAAAATAATGCCATAAGAGATTATTCTACGGCTATAAGTCTTAATGATAAATATGTTGATGCATATTATAGAAGAGCAAGATGCTTGTCAAATTATTTTGGGCTTAAACAGGAAGAAATTAATGACTATATTAATATATTGACTATCGACCCTTCTCATCCTATGGCTAATTACTATATGGGTGGCGAAGAAGAATATAGGAAAAATTATAGAAAAGCCATTGAATATCTAACAAGAACTATTGACAATCAAAGTAAAATAGACACTAATTCATTCTTCAATGAAGATAATTCATTTACAATAATCTACGCATATCATATAAGGGGCGAAATATTTTCGGAGATTGGGGAAATAAATAAAGCGAAGTTAGATATGGAGAAAGCCGATCAATCAGGGTCCTGGCAAGCGAAACACTGGCTGGAAAAGAATAAATATAAATTTACCAAGGTAGATAATACAGACAGATCAAAACAACAAGAAAAATATTCTAAAATATCTATTGTTAAATCAAATGCCTCATCAGAGTTGTCTGAAACACGGGAAAATATGTACAAGTCTATTTGTTCGTATGATGGCAAACCCGAAACAGCATGGCAAGAAGGTGTAGATGGCCATGGCGTTGGTGAATGGATACAATTTGATTTCCGCAATCAGTGGACCATAAAGAAAATCAGAATGCTAAATGGCTATTGCAAATATTCTAAATCAGGCGTTGATAGACATCCTCAAAACAGCAGGATAAAAACGGCATTATTGCATTTTTCGGACAAGACAACCCAGGAAATACATTTAACAGATACAAGGGAATACCAGGAAATAACCATAAACCCCGTAAGCACTTCGTCCATTAAACTCGAGATTAAGGATTACTACCCGGGGTCGAAATGGTCGGACAACAGCCTTTCGGAAATAGAATTTTACGGCAATTGATGAAACCCCTTATGCTTCTTATTTTATCTTTGGTTATTAGTTGTTGTTGCTTGGCACAGAATAATAACGATGAAATAATAATAGATTCCCACCTAGACTTGAAAAGCGCGATAGGTAGCGCAGAAAACGTCCCGGATTCCGTGATTAACGACCTAAAACTTGTAAACGTACAGTATTTTTCCTTTGACAACAAACTGCATTTGGGCCAAATTTTGGTGCACAAAGACTTGGAAAAAGATTTGTTGGAAATATTCAGTCTTATTAAGAACACTAATTTCCCCATAGCAAAAGCGCGCCCCGTTGTTTTTTACCAATATTCGGACAGCTTGTCTATGTTGGATAACAACACTTCGGGTTTTAATTATCGCTATGTAAAAGGCACAAAAATAAGGTCGGCACATGCATATGGAAGGGCAATAGATATCAATCCTTTTCAAAACCCGTGTATTGTAAGATCAAACATTCAACCAACCGGGTCATCTTATCAAAAGGGCGCACCCGGCACACTTGCAGACACCTCTGTGGTTGTGCGTAAATTCAAGGAATTAGGTTGGATTTGGGGCGGTGATTGGAAGACCAAGAAGGATTATCAGCATTTTGAAAAAAGCATTAAGTAATTCGAATAAAGGATAGTACTATGTGGTTTATAGTTTTAATAATATACTCGTTAATATGTGGTTTCCTTTCAAGCCTGGTTGGAGAAGCGAAAGGTTATCCTAAAAAGAATTGGTTTTGGATGGGATTTTGGACCGGGATTTTTGGATTGTTAGCTGCTGCCGGGATGCCCAATATTTACGAGCAAAATGAAAACATCAAATTTCTAAAAGACCTTGAGCAAGCGCCCAAAACATTTATCTATAAAGTTAAACAGTAGCAACCTTGTAGCTTACTGCGGCGCAAAACCTCCGTAAACCTTTCTAACCTCTCAAACATCTCTAACTTGTGAAGTAATGACCAAGCAGGAAATACTCTCCATACTCAAGGCCAAGCTGGGCCAGGGCTTCA
>DHFP01000184.1 GCA_002402315.1 Clostridiales bacterium UBA4821 | reverse complement strand
CACCATCAGGGATAGCGAGCGCAAGTTCAGAATATCAAGGAATTTATCTTGCATATAAGGCATTTGATAATAGCAGCACAACAAGGTGGCTAAGTAACTATACTGTAAATCCATGGCTTAGCTATGAGTTTCCAACGACAAAGAAAATAGTTAAATATACAATTACGCCAGAAACAGCAAATGGTGTGATCTCATCATGGCAGTTCCAAGGATGGAATGAAAGTACTAGTTCATGGGATGTCTTGCATATAGGTACAACCAATCTTTCTCCTGCTGGTACAAAGAAGGAATTTACATTTACTAATAATAATTATTATAAAAAATATAGAATATACGTTATACATTCAACAGCAGTATATGCAGATTTCCGTAGTGTAGAAATGATGGAAGAAGGAATAGTTGCCAAACCTAGTAATCTGAATGCTGTAAGGTCAGGAGCCCAAATCAATCTTTCATGGGATACAGTTACGGGGGCAGTAGCATATAACATTAAAAGATCTACAAATATAGGAGGACCATATACTACACTACAAAGCAATTACATTAGTAATACCTATAACGATACAACCGAGTTGACAAATTATACGACTTACTATTATGTTGTGTCTGCTATTGGATATAGTGGAGAAGGTCTAAATTCTGATGAAGCATCAGCTTATTATGATACAAGAATATATAGTGATGATTTAATACCTGAGATGACAAGTAACACTGCACCATCAGGGATAGCGAGCGCAAGCACAGAGTATCAAGGAACTTATCTTGCATACAAGGCGTTTGATAACAATACTACTACAAGATGGGTAAGTAATTTAACTATGAATCCATGGATAAGTTATGAATTTGCAACTCCTAAAAAAATTGCAAAGTATACTATAGTTCCACAAACACTAAATGGAGTAATAACATCCTGGCAGTTCCAAGGATGGAATGAGACTACTAATATATGGGAGGTTTTACATACAGGTACAACAAGCTTATCTCCTGCAAATGTAAAAAAAGAGTTTTCGTTTTCAAACAATAATTACTATAAAAAATACAGGATATTTGTGACTAATTCATCTGCGATATATGCAGATTTTTATAACGTAGAAATGATGGAAACAACAGATATTGCACCAGTTTCATCAATATATGTTACTGAAAATCCCTTTTCGGTGGAAAAGGGTACAACAAGACAAATGGTTGTAAAAGCTATTCGAACAGATGGGACAGAAACAGATATTACGTCTCTAGCTAGTTATTCAATAATAGATGATACTATTGCTTCAGTAAGTAACGACGGTATAGTAACTGGTAATTTTCCTGGTAATACAAGTATTAACATTACATATGAAAATAAGTCCACAGTTGTAAATGTAACAGTACCAGATCCGGATGCGTTATTCTGGACTAATACAGAAGAATTTAATGAAGTGAATAGTGATGAGTGGCCGACCTATACAAATAACGGTGGTGCAGCAAGGTTTGCAGACGCCCTTGGACAAACAGCGTTCTTTGGAACTAATGATAACATTGGTGAGGTATATGGAATAAGTAACCATACATTAAGAATAAGCCCGACCACTGACTTTGTAGCAGAAGCAAGAGTAGCAATTACAGGGGAAGAGATGAATTATCATCTTATTGATGATAATAACCTGGGACTTTGGGTAATTATAAAACAAAATGGGCTATGGTTACATTCACCAGATGGTAACCATCAACAAATATCTACCACAACTGCCTTTTCGGACGGAAAGTGGCATACAATTAAACTAAGGAAAAACGGGCTACATTTTGGAGAAGTATATCTAGATGACCATCTGATAGCAACAAATATTACTTTACAGGATACACGGGGAATGTATCTTTCTGGAGTACTAGGATTCTATAGTGATAGGCTGGGGTCTGGGTATGTAGACAGAGTAAAATGGTCAACTATAGGAAATTATTAAAGAGGTATAATTTTACAATACTAGTATTTGAATACTTAGAATGTGTAAAAAATTGTATATGTAGAGTTGCAGATGCTCCTCTCTGGTAATATCTACAATTAAAACCAGAGAGGAGATTTTTTATGGGAGTAACACCAAAGGATTTAGTAAAGAAAATAATTTAGCGGCAACAAAGCCCTCCAGGTGTTCTTCATAGTTAATTACTTTACATAATATTCCAGAACTTTTCTTACAGCATCAATAACATCATCGGCATCAGTATTATTCATTGAAGGATGTAACGGCAGTGTAATAATTTCATCATACAATTTTTCGGCATTCGGGCATAACCCTTTTTCGTACCCCAATTTCTTATAATATGGGTGGTAGTATACCGGAATATAGTGTACATTTACTCCTATATTTTCAGCTCTCAAGGCATCAAAAACCTCTTTTCTGCCTGCCTTTAACCGATCAAGCTTCAATTTGAGAACATAAAGGTGCCAAGCTGAACGGCAATTAATATCCTGAAACGGCATAACTAGTTCCTCCAGCTTTGAAAGCTCTTTATTGTACCTCTCGGCGATTTCTATCCTTCTTTCAAGGAACTTACCTATCTTTTTCATCTGGCTTATCCCCAGAGCCGCTTGAATATCAGTTATACGATAGTTAAACCCTAATTCCAGCATCTCATAATACCATGCGCCATCATTCTCAATCATCTTTCCCGAATCCCTGGTTATGCCGTGGGTTCTAAACATCCTTAGTTTCTCAAATAATTCAGCACTATCAGTAGTAATGATACCTCCCTCACCGGTAGTAATATGCTTTACAGGATGGAAGCTAAAAATAGTCATATCACTAATACTTCCGATTTTATTTCCCTTATATTCAGCTCCCAACGCATGAGCTGCATCTTCTATAACCATTAATCCATTCTTCTCTGCTATTCTTTTTATAGCATCCAAATTTACCGGTTGTCCCGTAAAATCAACCGGAATAATTGCCTTGGTTTCAGAAGTAATTTTCCGCTCTATCTCTTCCGGATTTATATTGTAGGTATTGGTTTCAATATCTGCAAATACAGGTTTACCACCCATGTAAAGTATACAGTTGGCTGAGGCGGCAAATGTCATTGGTGTGGTGATAACTTCATCTCCGGCTTTTATCCCCGCCGCAAAGCACGCAGCATGCAGAGCCGCCGTCCCGCTGCTTACCGCAACGGCATATTTCGCTCCGACAAACTCCGAAACTAAATTCTCAAATTCATCTATCTTGGGTCCGCATGTAACGTAATCACTCCTCAGTGTGTCTACAACCGCCTTTATATCATCCTCATCAATATACTGTCGTCCATACGGCAAAAAAGCATCCCTTACCGGTTTACCTCCAAAAATAGCAAGTCTTTCCTCCACCCTTCTTCCTCCTTTATATACTCTTTAACCATTCTTCTGTCCTTTTGATACCTTCTTCCAGTGATATTTTGGGATACCACTTCAGTAATTCATTAGCTTTTGAGCTGTCACAAAGCAGCTTCAGAATTTCACTCTGCGGATGGATATGTGGTACATGCTTTATTTTCTCCGGCTGTTTGCAAATTAATGCCGCTAGCTCGTTAATTGCAATATCCCTGCCCGAGCCTGCATTAATAATCTGTCCATTCGCCTCATCAGAAAAACCTGCTTTCACAATGAAATCAACACAATCCTCAACATATAGTAAATCCCGGGTTTGAGTTCCATCTCCGTAGATATTTAAGTTTTCACCCTTTAGATTTTTCTGTATGAAAATTGATACTACACCGCCTTCGCTGTTGGTCTTCTGGAGAGGTCCATAAGTATTGAACGGTCTAATTACAAGCGTCGGTAATTTATATGCATGCCAGTATGATAAAACCATATTTTCTCCGGCTAATTTCGCTCCCGCATAGGGAGAAGCTGGTTTCGTGGGATGAGTTTCTGAAATTTTTTCTACAGCTCTTTCAAACACCATACAGGTGCTCATGAACACCATCTTGCACCAGTGCTTTTTGCATTGTTCCAGAACATTAAAGGTTCCGATTACGTCGTCTTCGAATAACTTTTTCGGGTTGTCTATGCTGTCTTGGACATTAATTCCAGCTGCAAGATGGAAGCATAATTCAAATTTGTTTTCGAAAATACTTTCAAGGCAGTCAATATGTTTGATGTCACCAATAGTAAGTCCTTTGAACAGCGGGTTGGCTTTAAATTCTTCAATATTGGATTCTCTTCCGTTGCTCAGGTTGTCCAAAACCCATACCTGGTTGCCTTCTTCGAGTAGTTTTTTTACAAGCCATCTTCCGATAAATCCCGCTCCGCCTGTGACGAGAATGTTCATAACTTGTCCTCCGTTTATTATAATTATTGATCTTTACTTTCTATGGCAAACTGCATAATATCGTTTACACATCTTGAAGCTCCAAAAGCATCAAACTTGCTAATAGCTCTATTATGCATATCTAAACGAATATCATAGTCTAATATCTTATTAACCAAATCCAAAAATTTTTCTTTCCTAAATGTCTCAAAAAAACCTCCATCTAAACATATCTTTTCTTCGCACATTGATTTTGCAATAAGTTCTTGGTTATCAATAACAGTAAAAACTATATTAGGAATACCCAAACATGCAAGTTCATAAACCGTACTCCCCGCTGCTGATATGGCTATATCAGCTTC
Source organism: Clostridiales bacterium UBA4821 (assembly GCA_002402315.1). Classification (GTDB taxonomy): domain Bacteria; phylum Bacillota; class Clostridia; order Acetivibrionales; family UBA4821; genus UBA4821. The sequence continues at coordinate 12,655 of DHFP01000184.1, read as the reverse complement.
CTTCATAATATCGGCTACGTTTTCAGGATTATATATTAGTTTTACATTACAATAATCTTTACCTGCATTCTTAATCTGTTCAATATTTGTAAACCCTGGTCCAACAAGCACGTTGTATTCCATATTGCTGCCAGCACCTGGGTTATGCACTAGTGTATCAATAACAGCTGGTGTAGCATTTAAGATATCACTTCCGCCAAAGGTAATCAGAATTTTTTTTGCTTGTTTTTTTATTTGAATAGGTTTAATATTTTTAAAAAGTGGTCTTAAAGCCAAGTATTTGGTTCCTAACAGCAAAAGCGTACCACTCCTGTACAGGGAATAGGGCAGCTTTGGAGCGTATATGTTGCCGTTAATAAGTATATTAACCGGTACATCTGATACTCCCATATCGTCGAAAGCAGCTGTTACTTTTGCATAATCTGAAATAAACTCGTAGTATGCCCTCGAAGCTTTATACGTGTCAACTATAATAATATCAATATCAGTAATATTTTTTAGTTCGTTTAGTATAACTCGTTCGCTGTCAGTTTTCCATTCATTATCTACATGTAGAACATATTTATACACGTTTCGGACCCAAGCAGGAATTATACTGGCTTTTGATGTAACTAAAAACACATTATGATTTTGTTTAGCAAATTCATATGCAAGGGCAGAACACCTGTTAAAGTGTCCCATGCCAACCTGCGGGCTATTATCTACTCTGATTAAAATGTTTGCCATTATTTATTTCCTTCTTCACATTGGTTTTCAATCTGATAATCCAATAACTTTGACACTGGAGTATCCCACCCTTTGTTCAGTAAGTACATTAAAGGTTCTTTCTCTTTCATCCTGTGGCAAGTTCCACTTCCAATCTGCTTTATTCTATTACATTCGCCTAAGCGAATTCTGTACCAATTGTCCTTGAATAACTTCTGAATCTCTGACTGAAGTTTATCATAACTTGATTTAAGAGTTTCAGTATCCAAAAACTCCACTTGCTTTTGAACTATAATATCTCCGGTATCTACACCTTCATCCAGGTAATGTATTGTAACACCTTTAGGTGTATTTTCAACAAAGCTCCAAAAATTAGGATCAGCCCCTCTGTTCCAGGGAAGGTAAGAAATATGAAGGTTTACAGCTCTCCCGTTATACATGTCCAGGATATCCTTCTTGATTATATGCCTGTAACCGTAACTTACTATGAAATCCGGAGAATGTGCTTCTATAAATCCCATATTAATCGGTTCTGATGCAAGTATGACTTCTTCCTCTACAGATTTTAAGAATTCAAATATTGGAGAATCCAGTGAACCAAGAAAAAGAACTTTCATTAAACACCTCCTATTTCCAGGTCTCAATTTGATATAATCTCTTATTACAAACCTAAGTTTTTCTACTCTACCATGTTCCAACTTAACGGTGTTCCTTTATCTATATCCTTTGTTGCTCTTTTACCAAGTATCTGTTCATAGTACTTAGGTTTTAAACCATCTCCCGGTCTGACCACCCTTAGATTCTTCTGGTCAAAAACTTCACCCTTACGGACGTTTTCTGCAATAAATATTGATTTTCTAAATACTCTACTGTTTTCTTCCTGCTCGGATATTTCATAACTTACTCTGCCAATTGCCCTTTCCACTGTCCTTATATCCTCAACCATTTGCTTGAATTCTGCCGGTTCCATTGAGAAAGACGCATCCGGATTTGGTATGCTTCTACTAATACAGAAGTGCTTTTCTATAATTTGGGCGCCCATGGCTACAGCAGTGACAGCACCTATTGAACCCAAAGAATGATCGGATAGGCCTACAGGTACACTGAATATTTCTGCAATGTTTTGCATTGTTTTAAGGTTCATATCATCTGGCACAGCAGGATACGCACTGGAGCATTTTAGAAGACACAGATTGTCATTGCCTTGGGACTTAACAGCATTTACAGCATCCTCTATTTCTCCCAGGCTGCCCATCCCGGTTGACATTATAATTGGTTTCCCTTTGGATGCAACATACTTAATTAACGGAATATCTACTAATTCAAATGAAGCTATTTTATAAAACTCCATGCCTAAGTCTTCAAGAAAATCAACTGCAGTTTTGTCAAAGGGAGTTGAAAAAATATGAATTCCAATTTTGTCGGCTTCCTCTTTAAGCTTCACCTGCCATTCCCATGGTGTGTATGCCTCTCCGTAAAGTTTATACAGGTTTGCATCCTTCCAGGTACCGCCTTTTACTCTGAAATACTCATTATCTGAGTCTAATGTTATAGTGTCAGGTGTATAGGTCTGAATTTTAATTGCATCCGCCCCGGATTCTTTTGCAAGGTGTATGATTTTAACCGCATTATCAAAATCTTGAGCATGGTTACCGGACATTTCAGCAATTATATAGCATCGATGTCCCTCTCCAATGAATCTGTCTTTTATTTTTACTAGTTGATTCACGGTAAGCCTCCCTTAACAAGATTATATATTTAAACAAATATCTTTCTATTTATAAAAGGCATGTTAAATAATATATCGGAAATTACAATTAAATTTATTATAACCTCCAATAGAAATATCGACAAGTTTATATTGAAAATACGGTATTTACCTGCTCCATGACAACTTATTTTTGGCACACTCAAATTCCCATTAATTTCCTCTAGTTGACTATCAAAATATTTAATGATAGTATTTTAATGTTAGTCTAAAAAATATTAGGAATTTCGAGCTTACTAGCAAGGGAGGTGTGAAAGGTTTCTGCATGTTCTTCAAGAATATTTTCTTAGGAGGGATAAAATGATTGATTATTTAACAAATCTGTTTGGCACAAATACATACGTTTTCTTTGCAGTAGCAGCTGGATTTTGCGCTGGCGTTGTTGTATATCTAATGTACGCTGTCAAAGAACAGGCCGGGAACGAAAAATACAGTCCTAAGGTATATGCTCTTCTGGTACCAATAATCGGTACTATAGTTTTTACACTTATAATAGCTGTTCAAGCTGTTAATACACCCTTAACTCTACCGAAAAGCTTTTTACCTTGGCTATACCTTTCATGCACTGGTGTATTCTTTGCTTTGACCAACCTAGCCATTTATACTGCTTTTCAGCATATTAATCTTTCCATATTTGCAGTAATATTCAGGTTAAATATCGTACTAGTATTAATAGTTGGAATATTGAAATTTGATGAAAAGTTGGATATCTACAAAGCAATAGGAATTACTATCATTCTTATTGCCGTAATCATGATGGTGTTTGAAAGAAAGGACAAAAGGATTCTTGAGGAATCAAAGGATAGGGGCAAAGTCCCAATAGTTGCAGGAGGTTTATATGCACTCGGCGCAGCTGTTGCAGTAACATTCGCAGTAGCCTTGAACAAACTTGCCTTAAACAATGGAATACATCCTTTTGTAGCAAGCTGGGGTAATTATTTTTTCCAACTGCCCTTTTTGTACTTAGCTGTATTATTACCAAAAGTATTCGATGTAACTAAACAAAACTTAAGTGAAACTTTTACTTTAAAAAGCTTCACATTATCTATGTTAACCAGTTGGATAAAATACTTTCTCAGGAATGGGCTTATATATGCATCATGGCCATTGACACAAGTGTTTGAAGTAATCAAATTATGTACAAAACTTATAATAATATGGGCTGTATTTATTGCTTTCGGGTGGGGTGGATATATTTATGCATTCCAAATAGGAAATATTTCAATTGTACAACCTATATTCCAAGGATTACAATTAATTGTCCCGGCTCTATTCGGAATTCTGGTGTTAAAAGAAAAAGATAAACTAAAGGAAAACGGCAAGTTGTACACAACATTAGTATGTCTTGTACTAACCGTAGGGGGAATTATTTTAATTAGTCTTGGCAAATAATACAAATTTATCTAACTAAAAAGTGCTTGTTCTAACCAGGCACTTTTATTATTTATTTCTAAATATATAAATATAATTACTAGAAACCTTTAACACTTATAATGCTATCTGGTCCGAATTTCTTAATGAGTGATCTAATACCGTCCAACATCTTGTTCCCTAATTTCTTGACCGTTTACTCTCCGTGCTGAGCACCGCTCGGTCTATCAATCGTTAATTCTTTTGAAATCCCTGCTAGATACTTGACAGCTGCAGCTTTCTCTCTAGGAAGTCTATCAGCATTTCTCGCTGTTATATTAACCTCTTCAACATTTATTAGTTCGCTTATCTTTCTTTTTAGCGTAACCTGGTTATTTCCAAACTTTCTACCACATGCTCTCATTTTCTCATCTGTCTGTTCAATTGGTATGAATTTGAGAGTATCTTTTTCCTCATCATATCGTGCTGAATTAAAAAATGTTTTGGGTTCTATATTTGAACCCTTAATATCTTTTTCAATATTAAACCTTGCTTCAACCATATCTCGAAAATCATTTACAATATAGCCTTCTTTTGTTTTTGTTGACTTCTGCAAACACTCATCGGCTTTTTGCCTGTCAGCCCTTACATATGCAAAAAACAATGCACCATTTAAATATACGTCACCAACTGCTCGCGGAAACCTCGCCTCGCCCTGAGCAGGACATTCTCTAAAAATTTTTTCACAATTGCTAAAATGCTTTTCGGCCTCTTGACTCTTGCCTTGCCACTTCTGTATGAAGCCTTCTCTCATTTCAAACATGAATCCCCAGGTATCAATCTGCACCTTTTTCTCTGCAGTGAAGATATTTTTTTGTACTGTTTCAGGACTAATCATGGAAAAACTTTCACGTGCATTTGCAGTAAACTTTGTTTGCTGGTCTATATCCGAAGTAAGCAGCGTTTTCTGGTGCCAATATTCAAATCCTACTTCTGGGTCAGCTTTAATCTCTGTCATATTCATACTGTCTAATAGCTCTTTTGCTTCCTTAGATTTTCCCAACCGTCTAAGTACATCGGCTTTTCTTATGCTGTTAACACTCCTGTCCTGTCTAGTTATTTCAGGATTATCAGACTCAAGATATTCATTTAGATATTCTAAAGCCCTTTCTTTATGCTGAATTGTTTTTTTCGGGTCACTTTCATACAAATAGTTACAAAGAAAACCACATGCCTTTATAAGCTCCAGTCGGTCTTCTTCTGTCATCTCCTTTTTGCCCGCTAATTCTTCTTCTAACCCGTGCAGCATCTCTTTTCGTTTTTCTAAACCATTATTATAGATATGACCTGCAAATCCCGTACTCCCCAGCTGTTTAAGCCAGTTTAAATCATACCTTTCTTCCATGAAGCCATCTCCCCCCAAAATCTTATACTTCACTGAAACCTAGCAATCTGGATAGCTTGGCTGCTATAGTCATTTCAGGGACACCAAACCCTTTTGAGCATCAATAAAAGCCCTCCTGGTAGGTTTTTTTATAAAATATTATTTAATATTTCTCTTGAATACCGGGTTTACTTTCCCACCCTTAAGAATTCCTTCGAGTGAATCCTGACTTATAGCTTTTTTAATATCATACATAGCCTGCTCGGCTCCTTCAAGAAATCTATCAATCTCTTTCTCCGTATGTGAGAGATTAATATTGTTTATTCCAAGTGTTAGTATTCCATTTTCCGTCATCCTTTGCTGGTAAACCGACTGAATATCAAGGTAGTTCAAGGAACCTACTCCTTCAAATGCAACTCCTCCATGAGGCGCAAGTCCGCTAACACTAATAATGCTATCTAATCCGAATTTCTTAATGAGTGTTCTTATACCATCCAACATTATATTACCCAGCTTCCATATGTGCTCATAGGTACCAGCCTGCTCAAGAATCTTAATTGTTTCCAGCACACCAACAATCGAAAGAGCTTCCCCCCCAAAGGTTGTTGAAATAAAGACGTTTCGGGTTTCTATCTGTTCAAGCAGGTCTTTTCTACCTACAACTGCTGAAATGGGAAGGCCATTGCCCATTCCTTTTCCGATTGCAGCCAAATCAGGAGTCACACCATACAACTCTTGGGCACCTCCCAATGCATATCTGAAACCAGATACCACTTCATCAAAAATTAGTATTGCGCCATTTGAATGAGTTAAGTTCTTTAATTCTTCCAGATATCCCTCTTTAGGTCCGTCTGCCTGAATAGGTTCTAATATAACAGCTGCAATCTGATTTGGATACTCTACAAATAAGGCTTTTAATGAATCCATATTATTATATTCAAATGTTTTGCCCAGCTCAGCAACCTGCTTAGGAACACCCCTATTGTTTACTGTTGTTCCAATATACCAATCCTGCATTCCATGGTATCCACTTATGGCAATTAAATCCCTGCCGGTATAAGCACGGGACAGCCTCACTGCTGCTGAAGTTGCATCCGAACCATTTTTGACCAGTCTTACCATCTCTGCACAAGGTATAACTTCTATCAATTTTTCAGCTAGTTCAATAGAAGCTTCAACAGGCTGTGAAAAGGAAATACCTTTCTCCAGTTGTTTTATAACAGCCTCATTAACCCTAGCATCGTTATAGCCTACGGTAACTGCACCTAAAGCACATATAAAATCTATAAATTTGTTGCCATCTACATCCCAAACATTACACCCTTGTCCTCTATCAAGGAACAATGGTGAATTCCCTTCACAAAAATACCTGTAGCTCTTGCTATAGGTCTGTGCAGCTACCGGGGTAACCTTCTTAGCTCTTGGCAAAATCTCATTACTTTTCTTGAACAAGTCATTCAAGCTAATCACTCCTTATAAACTTTTCCATTGCCTCGGATCTATTAATCTTCTTTCTGTAACTTCTAAATGGTCTAAAAATGATAAATAGTTTATAGCTTGTTTTTCTTCAAGCGCCTGAATATTCTTTTCCAATTCATCCACTGAATCTATTCCCAATATAGTAGAGGTAACAAATGCTTTATTATAAACGTATAGCAAGGCCACCTCTGCTGAACTCATAGATAATTGAACCGCAACCTCTTCCAGTCTCTCCTTATATGTTTTCAACGCGTTCAATTCTGCTGGAAGTTCTTGTAGCCTGCAAGGTATTATGCCTTTCAGAAATACCGACCTTCCTATCACTCCTATTTGATGTTTATTAAACAGCTTATCCAGCTTTTCAAACCTTCTATCAAAAATATTATATGGTATTTGGAAAAATTCAAGCTGCTCTCCAAATTTGTCAATGAGATATTCAGTTTCTTCCTCTTCATACACCGAAACTCCAATTGAATCTATCATTTTTTCCGTTTTCAAAGAAGCTAGAATATCCCAGAAGTCCTCATTATTTATTAGATATTCATCTGTCTGGTGAAGCTGGAGAATATCCAGCTTATTAAGATGAAGCTTTTTCAGTGAAGTTTCCACAGAATGCATGATCTTAGTATGAAGTGTATCTTTGTTCTTAACATCTTCTTCGGATATCTTCTCGAATTTGGTAGCAACAACAAAATTGTTATTATTCTGTGATATGAAACTGCCTATCTTATCCTCGCTGTCGCCATAGCTTCGGGCTGTATCAATGAAGTTTATTCCCTTCTTATCCGCATAGGATAATATTTCATCCACCTCGTCCTGGCTCTTTCTTTTAGTAAACCCATAGTCCAGGCCGAACTGCACCGTACCAAGTCCAATCTTGGATATATAGTATGAGGTTTTGCCCAACCTGCTCTTTTCCATGCTTCTCCCTAATTCCTTTGCACCCTAGATTTCTCTATCATTCATTAATGACTTTATCAATCCCTCATTCCGAATAAACTTCTTGTTTTTTTCCTGTATGCTGCTGTTCTTTTCGAGAAGATTTAAAATATCTTCCATCAGAAATGGCTTTCCTTTACTGTAGAGGTTTTCGTATATTACTTTAACTACTTCCAAATCCTCTTTCTCATCCACAGTCCATCTAAGATTAGAATAATCCTTATGATTATTGAGATTTTCCATGTAAAATATCTCAGGGTGGTTTCTTATATACAAGGTGACGTGCTCACGTTCAGACATCATCTTTGCATCTTTCCAAGCCTTTTCCAACATCTCAAACTTAAATACTTCAGTATCCAATCCATCAGGAAAAGTCGGTGGATTAATATTGGAAACGTAATCTGCATTTGAGGTTTTATATAGCTCGACAACCTTATCTACAACTTCGGGGTCAATTAGTGGACAATCTCCGGTTATCCTTATAACTGCATCTGAACTTCCTGCGCCAATATACTTTGCTGTCTGATAATAACGGTCAAGAACATCATTCTCACTACCTCTGAAAAATTCCACACCATTGTCAGATGCAAACTTTGCTATGGCATCATCAGAAGGACTTGTAGTTGTAGCTATGATTATCCGGTTAATCATTTTTGAAAAATGCAATCTGTTGATTATATGACATAAAACAGGTTTCCCCTCAATATCCATCATAACCTTGTTTGGCAGTCTTGAAGAACCCATGCGGGCTTGAATTATCGCTATAACTTTCATAATTATTCACCTTATTTCATTTATTCAGCGTATTTTTGTCAAAAAAGTAAGGCATAAGTATTTTATGGTCTTTTTAAAGCTTCTTCCTTAGATTAAATCTTCTTCCAAAATCATTCTCTTAACTTCTTTGAATTTTATCGGCCTTCCTAAATCGGATCTTGAACCAATCATCTTGGATAAACTTTCTGCACTAAGATTACCTTTCTCTTGTTTATGCAATGGATATATACAGAACATATCTTCTCTCTCAACAGCCTGTTTCATTTCTTGTGCTACCATCAACTCTTCATAAGTTTTTTCACCCGGTCTCAAGCCTATTTCTTCAATTCTTATATCATTAATATTCAGTCCATATTTTTCGCAAACCAGTTCGATTACCGCTTGTCCTAAATCTGATAATTTTATTATAGGCATTTTTAATACAAAAACTTCTCCTCCATCACAAACTAGCGAAGCTTTTATGGTTAATTCAGCGGCTTGCTTCATAGTCATCATAAATCTTGTCATACTGCCAACAGTCAAAGTAATACGTTTTTCTTTTAATATCTGGTCTTTGAAAAAAGGAATAACAGACCCTCTGGAACCCATGACATTACCAAATCTTACAGAAGCAAACTTGGTCCTACATTTGCCCTTTGAAAAATCAGCCGAAGCAAAGAGTCTTTCTGCAAGAAGCTTTGTAGCCCCCATTGTATTGGTGGGCGAAACTGCTTTATCGCTGCTTGTATAAATTACTTTTTCAACGTTATTATAGATTGCAGCTTCTATAATATTCTGAGAACCAATAACATTGGTTTTAACAGCTTCAAAAGGGTTATATTCACTGGCAGGAACATGTTTTATTGCCGCAAGATGAAAGACTATATCTATTCCCTCCATTGCCCTGATTAATCTTTCTTTATCCCTTACATCTCCGAGTAGGAATCTCACTCTATCATTATTACCATAGGTATTCATTAACTCAAACTGTTTAAACTCATCTCTGGAAAAAATTCTTACTTTCTTTGGCTTATATTTTAAAAGCTCTTCCAGCAGCTTTTTCCCTATACTTCCCGTACCGCCTGTAATAAGTATTGATTTATCTTTAAAGTACATTTTATCACAACCTTTAATTTTTAATAATTATTTTTTATTTTCCAGATATTCCTTCCATTTTTCCAATATCGGAAGTATTTCATATTCAAATAGGTCAGTTATTAACACATAGTCATTATTCTGAATTGCATTACTCAAATCAATTAACACCGCATTGACTTCACTAATATCCAAGTCTATATTTAATTTCTCCTTTATTAAAGATAACGCCTTTACTTCCCAGTCTAATCCTTCAATAATACTGATAAGTAAATCACCTGATTCTGAAATCCTGCCGCTTGTCATATATTCTATGTATTTCTTTATGCCTACTATTAATTTTTTGATATAATCTGTAGCGCTTTCGAGTGTTTCGGAGTAAATATTATTCTGGTTCATATTTTCATCCATAGCGTTTGGCATCGCTTTCTCCTTTCCTAGTTTTTGTTTTCTTTCTTCGCCCATTCTTCTCTTAGAATTCCGTAGAATTTATGACCTTCCCAGCCTTTATCACTCTTTAACTGCTTTTTCATACATCCTTCAAAGGAATATCCTGCTTTTATCAAACAGCGTTCACTCCCTATATTGCTTTCATATAACCCCGCTTGCAGCCTATGTAGTCCTAATTTTTCGAATCCGAAACCGGTAACTAAACGTATAGCCTCGGTGGCATATCCCTTACCCCAGGATGATTTATCTCCTATAAAGTAACTAGTATCAGCATAAGAATGATTTTTATTTACCGGACCGATTTTTATATTACCGATATGTTTTCGGCTTTGATTCTCAATTATCGCAAATAAATAGCTGTCGCTGCTATTGCGTATGCCACTTACAAAATCCTTGATTGTCTCTAAGGTTTGCTTGCTCCATCGGGTTTCTAAATATTTGTTCACCTCAGGATCTTCCAACCAGGAAACATATTCCTGTGTGCAATCTTCCAAAGTAACAAGGCGTAATGAAACTTTATTTCCACTAATAATCTCGTCCAATTTTATACCTCTCCTATTATGGCTTTATAGTAAGCATTGATATACTCCGGGTTTATTCGGTTATTTTTCAATATTTCATTGAATATTTCGAGTATGTTGTCCGTCATAACAGTTCCACCCTGTTTTGACTCCAGATATTTTATCCCATAAGCTAAGAAATCCAGATTAATCTTATAAACATCAGTAATAAGTTTTAAATAATCATATTGAATTTCAATGTTCTTCAACACGTTTATAATAAAGTCTTTTTCCGTTATCCCATGTATCTCGGTAACAAGAGCCATTATAAGGCTCTGATAATAAAGATTCAGAAAATCATTTTTCCTAATGGTATTAATAATATCGTCAGTATCTTTAATTTCACTTAGCATCTGCTCCACTTTGCCGTCGGGTATCCTTTGCCTGTTCCTTGATTGGTATTTCTGGAAAGCTTTCAATCTGGATACTTTGTCTTTTAATCTAGCATGAAATTGGTTAAAAAATTCGTAATCCTCCTTCAATTTGCCGATTAATTTATTAATAGTTTTTTTCTTTCCTGCCTTGGTTATTTTTTCTTTATTTTTTTCAATTACCTTGTTGATATCGTCTATCTCCTCCGAACAATACTTGGAAACGAAAGCTTCCAAGGTAATATTTTCTGCTCCTTCTTTCCGTGCTCCTCCCTCAGTTGCATCAAAAAATTTCATCTTTCCGGAATTAGCCATAATGAAAAAGTTAAATCCCAGCAGCTGGTCTCTCCACAGAACATTTGAAGGAATATCCCGTCCCTCATAATCTTTTACTGTAACCGTATAGCCATCTACTGAACGTCTTTTTTCTTCCTTATCACTTACAACTTCCGATATCCCTTCGCAGTAGATGTCGCCATTTTCACTATATGCAAGATCCTGACCCGTAAAGGCTACTGTTTTTATTCCAATCATCTTCGTAAAAGAAAGGGCTGTTAGAGCTGCCGCTGTACCATTCCACATTGTTTCGGCATTCAGTATCTTGGCAAAATGCACCTGAGTGCCAACTCCCTGCTGGAAAAAGAATATCTTATTATTCTTCTTGAAAAACTTAACCACATCAACTTGTGTCAATGTAGGAGCAAGCAAGACCACTTCTTTGGGTAAGGTATTTTTCATTTTACTTAAAATCACATTATATATTGCTATTCTTTCAAGCGATGCAACAATATCAGGAACTATACCATTTGTAAGCAAACGGTCAAGCGCAGCATCTACTGCGATTATCAGTGCTTTACCCTTCGCCTTTTTTAGGTGATGAATGTTTTTATTTAGTGAAGGACCGGCTGAAACAATGATGGCCGTCTTTCCCTCGTAGGCGTTTTTCAATTGTCCAACCTCAATATTTTCAATTATATCTTCCATATTTAATATTGTCTGTATTACCCCGATATTATGGTCCGTATGGCAATTACCCAATCCCTTCCAGGAATATTTTATTATATTTGAAATCTTATTGATTATATCCGATATATTATTATAAAATAAATTATAGTAATTCAAAGCGACATATTGAATGTTATGTCCCAGGTTAAAAATATAAGCAGATGAAAAACCGGCTAATACAGATTGTATATCATCCGTCTTTATGCCAATAACCAATAGAACTCTGTTGTCCTCAAAGATTTTCTTCATATCCTTATTTCTCATAAAACTTTCATAGACTTTCTTATCCGGTTCTATTATTATAATCCGGCTTTGTGTTGTAGCCCTTTCAAGTATCTTCTCTATATGATATCCTAATCCCAATCCAAAAACCAGAACCAAAGTATGCCTCGAAAAGTCAAGATTCTCGATCATCTTTTCGGCCTCTCTTTGGGGATTATATATGCTGTGTGCCAAAATCGTCCCAACTTCATTTTTTTTGATTTTAAATGTTAATTCACCATTCTTTGCAAGTATTATCTCAATATCTGAAGCGATATTTATATTTTCATCAATAGTCTCTGCTATTGATGCCTTCAATTGATTATATCTTGCATTTTTATTTGCTTCATAAATCTCTTCTTTTGCCTGCATACGCTACACCGCCAATTCTTTTATATAAGATAAGGCCAGATTAGTCTGACCTTATCTTGATTAATTATATACTAAATCTATTATTATTTCAATAACTGCAGAACTCCCTGCGGCTGTTGATTAGCTTGTGCAAGCATTGCTGTAGCAGCCTGCTGGAGGATGT